>NZ_JBHVXZ010000147.1:0-21938 GCF_042881395.1 Amycolatopsis sp. NPDC058278
ATGCGCTGGACCAGCGTGTTGAGTTCCTCGGTGGTCAGGTCGGTCGGCGGCCAGACGTACATCATGATGCGGTTCGTGTCGAACCGCTTGTTCTGCGGCCGCTGCGCCTGGATGTTGCGGATCGCGTCGAGGCAGGCGGTGACCGCGTCCTCGAGCGCCGGCAGCGCGACCAGCCGTCCGTCGGCCTCCCGCAGCGGCGTCAGGTCGCGGACCTGGCCCATCGCGATCAGCCGCTCGTCGGCCGGGTTGGTCTTCGCCGTGGCCTTGAACAGGTAGATCTCCTCGTCCGCCGAGGGCAGCCGGGTGAGGTCGAACTCGCGCAGCCGCTGCAGCTGCAGGCGCTGGGCGATCTGCGGGTGCAGGCCGCGGATCAGCCTGTCCTCGGTGAAGCCGTCGCCATCGCGTTCGAAGGTGAAGTGGTGGTGCATCACCGCGCCGCCGGTGCCGGCGACGGTGACCACGACCCGGCGCACGCCGGCCGGCAGCGGGTTCTCGGTGAGCAGCGCGCCGAGCCGTTCCGCGGTCGCGTCGGCCTCCGGCTGGTCTTCCCAGCGCAGGTACAGGTCGGCGACGACGCCTTCGGTGGCCACCTCGCCGAGCGTGCGGAGGGCGTCGGGCAGGGCGGCGATGTCGACGGCGGTGGTGACCAGCGGCAGCGCGCCTTCGGGGGCGTTCAGCTCGGCGGTCAGCCAGCGGTGCCCGCCGGCTTCGCGCACGGCGACGCCGGAGAGCCGGCGGTTGCCGTAGTACCGGCGGGTCAGCACCTCCAGCAGCGGCGCGTGGTCGCGGCCCGGTCGCCCGATCCGCTGCCCGATCAGCCGGACCAGCGGCTGCGAGCCGGTGATCATGGCCTGGATCCGCTCGGCGCGGTCCGGCGCGTCCGGGTGCTGGTCGAGGTAGCTCAGCTCGGTGCGGACGGCGGCGTAGACGCGGGCGCGGTTGCGGCGCAGCAGCGGCTGGGCGAACCAGCGGAAGACCACGCCGCGGGCGAGGTCGGACACCGCGGGGAAGCGCACCTGGGTGGCCTCGACCAGGTGCTCCAGGGTGAGCCCGGCGCGTTCGCTGAGCGTCTCGGCCGGCGGCGCCCCGGTCAGCCACTGCCGCAGCAGCTCCGAGACGACCGCGACGTCGGCCGCCGTCCGCTGCTGGGCCAGGAAGATCCGGAAGACCGCGGCCTCCAGCTCCGGCGTGCGCTCCAAGTCGGGGACGCCGTAGTGCGCGAGGACGCGCTTCAGCTTCGCCTGGAAGCCCTCGGTGACGCCGGCGCGTTCGACGTCGAGGCTCTGCAGGTAACTGTGGAAGAACTCGCGCGAGCTGTGCACCGGGCTGCCCGGTTCGGTGTCGAGCTCGCCGCCCGGGGTGTTGCGGCTGAGCTCGGACAGGTCGGCGAAGACGGTGAGCAGCTCCAGCTCGCCCTCGACCGGCCGGTTGCCCAGCTCGGCACGGGCCTCCAGGTAGGTCGCGACGAGCCGCTTGCGCTCGGCCGGGTCGACGTCGAAGCCGAGCAGCAGGCTGCGCAGGTCGTTCAGGCCGCGTGCGACGCGCTCGGCCGCGGACACGCCGTCCGGCACCGAGGGCAGCTCGATCTCGACGGTCTCGGTCTCGTCGGCCGCTGCGTCCTCGGCGCCGTCGGCCAGCGGTTCCAGCCGCATCAGCGGGGCGCCGGTCTCGACCTGGCTGCCGACGGACACCGGGCATTCGCGGACCCGGGCGCGGAACGGCGCGCGCAGCACCGTCTCCATCTTCATGCTCTCCAGCACGAGGATCGGCGCGTTCGCCTCGACCTCGTCACCGACGGACAGCGGCGTGGCGACGACCAGCGCGGGTGCGGGGGAGCGGACGACGCCGCCTTCGTCGCGGCTGATGCGGTGGGTGACGCCGTCGACCTCGACGAGGTGGATCGGGCCGTGGGTGGCCGAAACCAGCCGGAAGCGCCGCCCGTTGACCAGGATCCGGCCGCTGTGGGCGTCGAACCGGTCGATCTCGATGTCGGCGTGGTGCACGTCGGACGAGCCGGCCGAGATGCCGACGCGGAAGCGGCTCCGCCCGGCCCTGGCGACGGACACGCGGTAGCCGACGCCGCGGAGCTTGAGGTCGAGCGGACGGCCGCTCTCGTGCTGCACCTGCGGGCGACCGCCGTGCGCGGTGGACAGCAGCCGCTGGACGGAGACCTCTTCTTCGTCCTGGTAGGCCTCGATGGCGGCCGCGGCGAGCGCGATCGCGGAGTGCCGGTGGGTGACCAGGCGGCCCTCCGCGCGGACGCGGTCGATCCAGCCGGTGTCGGCGCTGGCGTCGATCACCTCGGGCTGGTCGAGCAGGTCCAGTACGAAGCTCTTGTTGGTCGCGCCGCCCTCGATGATCACGGTGGTCTCGGCCATCGCGCGGCGCAGCCGGCCGAGGGCCTCGTCGCGGTCGCGGCCGTAGGCGATGATCTTGGCGATCATCGAGTCGAAGTCGGCCGGGATGGTGTCGCCCTCGCTGACGCCGGTGTCGACGCGGATACCGGGTCCGGCCGGCAGGGCCAGCCGCGCGATGCGGCCGGGGGAGGGGGCGAAGTCGCGGTCCGGGTCTTCGGCGTTGAGGCGCGCCTCGATGGCGTGCCCGCTCTCGGCCGGCTGATCGCCCTCGAGCTTGCCGCCGCCGGCGACGTGCAGCTGCAGCTTGACCAGGTCGGTGCCGGTGGTGATCTCGGTGATCGGGTGCTCGACCTGCAGGCGGGTGTTGACCTCGAGGAAGGCGAACAGCTTCTCGCCCGGGTGGTAGAGGAACTCGACGGTGCACGCGCCCCGGTAGCCCACGGCCACCGCGAGCCGTTCCGCCGACGTCTTCAGCTCGGCCGTCTGCGCCGGGGCGAGGACCGGCGACGCGGACTCCTCGATGATCTTCTGGTTGCGCCGCTGCACCGAGCAGTCGCGGACGCCGAGCGCCCACGCCGTCGCGCCGTCGGAGATGACCTGCACCTCCACGTGCCGGGCACCGGTGACCAGGCGCTCCAGGAACACGACACCGGAGCCGAAGGCACGCAGGGCTTCGGAGCTGGTGCGCTCGTAGGCGTCGGCGAGGTCCTCGCCGGAGGCCACCATGCGGATGCCGCGCCCGCCGCCGCCCGCGGTGGCCTTGAGCATCAGCGGGTAGCCGATCCGCTCGCCGGCCGCCAGGGCGTCTTCGAGGGTGGCGACCTCACCGCGGCTCCACGGCGCGACCGGCACGCCGACCTCTTCGGCGATCAGCTTCGCGCCGATCTTGTCGCCGAGCTTGCGCATCGCGTCCGCGCTCGGCCCGACGAAGGTGACGCCGACCTTTTCGCACAGCTCCGCGAACGCCGGGTCCTCGGCCACGAAGCCCCAGCCGACCCAGGCGGCGTCGGCCTTCGTCTCGACCAGCGCCTTCTCCAGCTTGGCCAGGTCGAGGTAGGGCCGGGCCGAGGCCGGGCCCAGGTCGTAGGCCAGGTCGGCCTCGCGGACGAACGTGGCGGTGCGATCGGCGTCGGTGTAGAGGGCGACCGTCTCGATCCGCGTCCCGGTTTCCGCCGACAGATCCCGGACGGCGTGGATGAGCCGCATCGCGGCCTCTCCGCGGTTGACGATGGCGACACGACTGAACACCGGCTGAGCCTCCCAAGTACGCACGCGCAGAAGGCGACGTACCTGTCCTGGAACGTCGCCTGCACTTGTCTACACCCTGGTGGATGACCGGGGGTCAGACCAATGTCCGCCATGGCGCATGCCGAGGCGGCTGGGTTGTGGGAACCCCACAAAAAGCGACCCGGACCACACCGCCGGGACCCGCATTCACGCGAGGTTCGCGACAAAGCACCCCACGGGCGCGCGAACGGCGGGTGGCGCGGAAGCGATCAGGAGGCGAGGAGGACGTCGGACTCCAGGACCTGGCCCAGCTCGCGGCGCTCGGCCTCCGACAAGGGGACGGCGGCGACGTCGCACCGGCCGTCCGGCCCCGGCGCGGTGGTGACCACCAGCACGGGCCGCCCGTCGATCTCACGCAGTGTGACGCGGCCACCGCACGCCAGGTCGACGGTGACGCCGGGGCGGTCGCGATGCCTGCCCAGCCAGCGGCTGACGAAATCGAAGGTCATCGCGGTCTCCCCTCGGTACGGCGCGCTCCCCCTGGAGCACAGGTGTTGCTGACGGGTGCCCCGGATACCGCGGATCTACACCCGATCGTGCGAAACGGCGGGCCGGCACCCCCGACGTGTGCCGGCCCGCCCGGTCCGGTGCCGGTCAGCGCAGGGGCGCCTCCAGGACGTACCGCTTCGCGAGTCCCGCACCGCAGTCGACCTCGACGGTCCGCCGGACGACCGGGGTGCCGTCGTCGCCGCGCAACGCGTAGCCCACCGCCGTCGAGTCCGGGATCGTGCGGACCTCGGCGGGCACGCGGCCGCCGGCGGCGAGCCGGCGCAGCAGCCGCTGCAGCGGCGCGTCGAGCGCCTCGTCCACAGTGGACGGCTCGCGGGTGGCCGCGCCGGCCGACGGCGGCGCGGCGGGCGCGCCTTCGCGCAGCCGCTCGACCTCGCGGGTGGCGTCGACGATCGTCGTCACCGTGCCGCCGCCGTCGATGCCGACCCGCACCTCGCCGAGGCCCGGTGTGACGACCGGGTGGCCGTCGACCAGCTGCGTGAACACCACGTGGGTCTCGCGCACCCGCGGGTCGGCGACGTCGTCGGCGGTGCCGCCGGCGTGGTACTGGTGGCGCACCTTGTCGGCGACCAGGTCGACGCGGTCGGCCAGGCCGAACGTCTCGACGGCGTCCTGGGCGATCCGGACGGCCTCGTCCGCGCTCGGCGCGTCCCGGCCGCTGCCGTCGGCGTCGGCGAAGGTGATCTCGCGGACGCCGCGGTGGTCGACGCTCAGCCGTGGGCCGCCCTGGCCGTCGCCCAGCACGATGCCGTGCGGGCCCAGCGCGTCGTCCGGTACCCCGCCACCGAGCCGGACGCCGTAGTGGCCGGCCAGTTCGGCCAGCCGGGACGGGGAAAGCCGCGCCGGAGCGAACCGGGCGGTCTGCGCCGATCCGGGCAGCTCCAGCCGCGGTGCCCGGATGCTCTTGGCGGCGTCGTACCAGGTCCACCACCACCAGTTCTTCGACGCGGCGGCGGTCGAGAAGGACCCCTCGTTCCACAGCCGGTCCTGCGCTTCGGCCTGCGTGGCCCCGCACGCGACGGCCGACGGCGCCTGGTGGTGGTCGATGTCCCACGACGCGTCCAGCCACGCCTTGCTGAACTTGTGGCCGTTGCCGTTCCACTTGTCGAAGAAGGAGGCGCCGTAGTGCGGGCTGTCGACGCTGGTCGTCTCGAAGCCGAAGATCATCCGCAGGCCGAGGTTGGCGGCGTCCCACGTGCGGATCGGGCTGTTGCCGTCGCCGATGCGCAGCGAGAGGCAGGTGGAGAAGAACAGGTAGCGCGCGACCTCGTTGCCCAGCCGCATGTCGGCCGAGCTCGCCCAGGCCGACCCGCCCCAGGTGCCGCCCATCGGCATCCAGAAGACGCCGCCCGAGTCCATCGTGCCGTGCCCGGAGTGGTACTCGGCGACGCAGGCGTCGAAGCCGTAGGTGCCCTGCCAGTCGTCGTACTGTTCGCCGTAGATCCACGACAGCACGCCGCTGTCGGTGTACCAGTAGTTCGGTGCGGCGAACTGCTTGACGTAATTGTAGAAACCACCAGCGTCCTCGTGGGTGTAGGAAAGGTCGTTCATCCCGGGCGGGAAGTCCTCGATCGAGCAGACGCCGTACCGGTTCGCACCCCGATCGGCGGCAACGCCGGTTCCGGGACCGAACGGATCGGCCGAGGTCAGCGCCCGTGCGCCGGCGGCCGCGCCCGGTGGCGCGGTGACCACGCCGTTCTTGAACAGTGCCATGATTCCTCCCCGTGGGTGGCAGAATGCAGGAATCGAACGGTAGCCGTCGACACGGTGAAAACGATCGGATACATCTTTTTGCCACACCTTCAGCGCAACTATTTCAGGGCTGCACCGATTCCGTGGGCCATTTTTGCGCGGGGCCCGGAACCGGTCGGCGCGCACCGGCCACAGTGGACAGCTCGACGGGAGGCGCGCGCGCCCGGCCGGCCGGGTCAGGATGGCGGGATGAAACTGGGACAGCTGGCCGCGACGGCACGGGACCTCTTCTCCGCGAAGCTCGTCTACGGCGCGCCGGTCGAGTACGACGGTGCCACCGTGATCCCGGCCGCGACCGTGTTCGGCGGTGGCGGCGGAGGCGGCGGCGACACGGACGGCCTTCCCGTGCGGGAGGGCGCCGGCTTCGGCGTGTTCGCCCGGCCGGTCGGCGCGTTCGTCGTGCGGGGCGGTTCGGTCACCTGGGTTCCCGCCGTCGATGTCACCCGGCTCGGGCTGGCCGCCGCCGTCACCGTCGTCGCCCTCGCGAAGATCCTGGGGAAGCGCACCGGAGGCTGACCGGCGTCCGCGAAAGTTCACCGCCGGTTCGTGTCCGCGTTCGCCCGGCCCGCCTAGCCTCGGGTGCGGAGGTGCGCATGGATTCCGGGGACTTCAGCCGGCGGACGCTGCTGCGGGCCGGTGGGGTGGCGGCGGCCGCCGGGATGCTGCCCGGCGTGGCGTTCGCCGATCAGCCGGGCGGCTCGGGCAGCCGGACCCGGACCGTCACCGGCACGCTGAAACCGGACGTGCCGGACTGGTACTACCTGCCCGTCGACGTCCCGCGCGGGGTGCGGCAGATCGACGTCGGGTACTCCTACGACCGGCCGCCCGTTCCGCCCGGCACCCGCGGGAACGCCTGCGACATCGGCATCTTCGGCCCCGAAGGCCACGACCTCGGCAACGCGCGCGGCTTCCGCGGCTGGTCCGGCGGCTTCCGCGACCGGTTCTCGCTCAGCGCGTCCGAAGCCACCCCCGGCTACCTCGCCGGCCCGATCGAACCCGGCCGGTGGCACGTCGTCCTCGGCCCGTACACCGTCGCGCCGCAGGGGCTCGGCTACCGGGTCGACATCACGCTCACCTTCGGCCCGGACGGCACCCCGTTCCGGCCGAACCCGGCCCCGGAGACCGCGCCCGCCCGCGAGCGCGGCCGCGCCTGGTACCGCGGTGACAGCCACCTGCACACCGTCCACTCCGACGGCCGCCGCACGCCGGCGCAGCTCGTCGCCGACGCCCGGGCCGCCGGCCTCGACTTCATCGTCTCCACCGACCACAACACCTCCAGCTCGCAGCTGGTCTGGGGCGACCACGCCACCGACGACCTGCTGATCCTCAACGGCGAAGAGGTGACGACCCGGTCCGGGCACTGGCCCGCGATCGGCCTGCCCGCCGGCACCTGGATCGACTGGCGCTACCGCGCGGCCGACCCGCGGGACTTCCGGCGCTTCACCGACCAGGTGCACCGCGCCGGCGGCCTGGTCACCGCGGCGCACCCGTTCGCCGGCTGCTTCGGCTGCACCTACGAATTCGCCTACGAGCTCGCCGACCTCGTCGAGGTGTGGAACGGCCCGTGGACGCAGGACGACGAGGCGAGCGTCATCCACTGGGACGGCCTGCTGCGCGGCGGCCGCTTCATCCCGGCGATCGGCGACTCCGACGCGCACAACCCGGACCAGCGCGTCGCCCTGCCGCACACCGTCGTGCTCGCCGACCGGTTGCGCCGAAGGGAGCTCCTGGCCGGGCTCGCGGCCGGACGTTCGTGGCTGGCGGAATCGGCGTCGGTGCAGCTGGACTTCACCGTCTCGGGCGGCGGCGCGAGCGCGGGCATCGGTGAGCGGCTCGCCGCGGGGACCGGGACACCCGTGACCGTGAAGGCCGTGGTCGCCGGCGTGCCGGGGACGACGGTGACGTTCCTCGACCAGCTCGGTCCGGAACACAGCGAGCCCATCGGCGACTCCGGTGCGGCCACGGTCACCTGGACGACCTACCCCCGCTACAGCCGCTGGGTGCGGGTCGAGGTCCGTCGCCCGTCCGGTGGCCCGAACACCACGGTGCCGAACGCCATGGTGGCGATGTCCAACCCGATCTTCCTCGGCACCGGCCACTGAACCCCGCCCGGCGCACCGCGTCCTCCTCTTGGGCAGACTGGTGCGAACGGGTGATGGGGAGGCAGTGTGCGCGGATGTGGCCTGAAGCTGGCCATGGTCCTGGGGGCGGTCATCGTGCTGGCCGCCGGGATCGTCGTGGTGGTGGCGTTCACCCGCGGCTCGATCCGGACGCCGGGGTGCACGGTGGCGCGGCCGGGGGACAAGGCGTCCACCTACACGTTCACCCCGGAGCAGATGAACAACGCGGCGACGATCTCGGCGGTCGGCACCAAGCTGGGGCTGCCCGCCCACGCGGCGACGGTCGCGCTGGCGACGGCGTTGCAGGAGTCCAAGCTGCGCAACCTCGAGGGCGGTGACCGCGACTCGGTCGGGCTGTTCCAGCAGCGGCCGAGCCAGGGCTGGGGCACCATCGCCCAGCTGCGCGACCCGGTCTACGCGGCGACGGAGTTCTACGAGAAGCTCGTGAAGCTGCCGAACTGGGAGACGCTGCCGATCACCGAGGCGGCGCAGGCAGTCCAGCGGTCGGGCGTCCCGGACGCGTACGCGCAGTGGGAGCCGCAGTCCCGCACCATGGCGGCGGCGTTCAACGGCCAGTTCCCGGCCGCGCTGACCTGCCGCGACCTGACCCTGGCGGCGCCGGCGGACCTCGCCGGGACGGCGACGGAGGAACTGGGCACGGCCGGCCTCGGCGGACCCCACCCGGCGGCCCAGGGCTGGACGTACGCGACCTGGCTGGTCGGCCGCGCGGAGGCGCTGGGCGTGGACAAGGTGAGCTTCGCGGGTCAGACGTGGACGGCGGAATCGGGCGCGTGGGCCCCGGACCCGGCGGCGGGCCAGGACCTCTCGCTGCACCAGACCGCGGCGGCCCAGGTCAGCGAGTAGCACCCGGCTCGAGCGCCCCAAGGCCACCTGGGGGCGCCCGGGGTCAGCGAGCAGCCGGGCGGGTCGCGGCCGCCCAGCGGACCGCCGGGCCCATCGCCCAGCCCGCCGCCGCGAACACCGCCCCCAGCAGCAGCCAGCCCGCGAAGCCCCCGCCGATCACCACCGTGCTCAGCAGGACCGGACCGACCGCACGGGCCGCCGACACGCCCGTGCCGAAGAAGCCCTGGTACTCGCCCTGCTTGTCCGCCGGGGCCAGCGCGAAGCCGATCTCCCACGAGCCCGCCGACTGGAGCATCTCGCCGAGCACCTGCACCAGCGCCCCGGCGACCAGCACCGCGAACACCACCTCCGGTGCCGTCCCCAGCGCCGACAGCGCGAACGCCACGCAGGAGGCCAGGAGCACCACGCCCGACCGGCGCACCATCCGCGCCGCCGAGCCGAGGGTCGTCAGGCGACCCGCTACGCGGACCTGCAGGACCACCACCACGACCGTGTTGAGCACGAACAACGCCGACACCGTCCAGCCCGGCGCCGCGGTGCGCTCGACGATCCACAGCGGGATCGCGACGCTCAGCAGCGGCATGCGCAGCAGCAGGATCGCGTTGAGCAGCGTCACCAGCGCGTAAGGCCGGTCGCGCAGCACAGCGGACTTCGGTGCCCCCGTGCGCGGCGACGCCGTCCGCGGGACCGCCGGGAGAGCGTGCAGCAGCGCCGCCGTCACGACGAAGGCCGCCGCGTCGAGGACGAAGACCGTCAGGTACGCCGAAGCCGTGTCGGCCGAGAGGGCGAGTCCGCCCAGCCCGGCGCCGACGGCGAGCCCCGCGTTGCCCGCGGACTGCAGGTGGGCCCGGATGCGCGTCCGCCGCTGCGGGTCGGCGAGCGCGGCCAGCAGTGCCTGGCGGACCGCGGCCAGCCCGGTCTGGCAGCTGCCGTAGAGGCACGCGGCCAGCACGAACATCACCGGCGAGCGCACGACGAGGAACGCCAGGATCGACGTGCCCGTCGCCAGCGCCAGCAGCACCGCCGAACCGCGGGCCCCGTGGCGATCGGCGAGGCGCCCGAGCGGCACACCCGCGACCGAGCCCACCGCCCAGCCGAGCGAGAGCCCGAGCCCGACCTGCGCCGGCGTCAGCCCGGCGATCCGCGTGAAGAACAGCACCGAGCAGGTCAGGAACGCGCCGTCGCCGAGCGAGCCGGCCAACTGGGCGGCGGCGAGCAGACGGCCGGCCCGCCGGGTCTTCGGCCGTTCGAGAAGCACTGTCATGGGAAGCACGTTAGAGCGCGGTTTGGCCCGATCCCAGATCCAATTACGCTCAACCGGATTGGGCCAATGTAGGCTCCCGGGATGGACTTCCACGTCAGCCTGGCCGGCCGTGGCGACCTCAGCGTCCGCATCTACCGCCAGCTGCGCGACGCCGTCCTGGACGGGAGGCTGCGGGCGGGGGAGCGGCTGCCGCCGACCCGGGAGCTCGCGCGGCGCCTGGCCGTCTCGCGCAACACCGTCGCCGTCGCCTACGACCGCCTCACCGCCGACGGCTTCCTCACCGGCCGCGTCGGCGCCGGGACGTACGTCAGCGGGGAACTCCCGGCGCCGAAACCGCGCGCCGCGCCGTCGCGGAACGGGCCGCGGCCGAGGGCGGTGTGGCGGTCACTGCCGGCCCCGGCCGCCGTGGCCCCCGCCCCGGTGTTCGACTTCCGCGTGGGCATCCCCGACGCCACGCTGTTCCCCCTGGACACCTGGCGGCGGCTGCTCGCGCGGGAACTGCGTGACAGTGCCGGGTTCGCGCACTACGCCGAGCCCGGCGGCCACCCCGGGCTGCGCGCGGCGATCGCCCGGCACGTCGGCGTCTCGCGTTCGGTCCGCGCGGCCGCCGACGACGTGCTCGTCACCCAAGGCGCGCAGCAGGCCCTGGACCTGCTCTGCCGGGTGCTGCTCGAACCCGGCGACCGCGTCGCGATCGAGGAACCCGGCTACCGGATGGCGAAGCTGCTCTTCGCCTCGCACGGCGCCGAAGTCGTCGGAGTGCCGGTGGACGGCGAAGGTCTCGACGTCGCCGCGCTGCCGCCGCGCACGAAACTGGTGTACGTCACGCCGTCGCACCAGTTCCCGCTCGGCACCCCGATGTCCCTCGCCCGCCGCACGGCGCTGCTGGCGTGGGCGGCCCGCGCCGGCGCGGTCGTCGTCGAGGACGACTACGACAGCGAATTCCGGTTCTCCGACCGGCCCCTGGAACCGTTGCAGAGCCTGGACCGCGACGGCCGGGTGGCTTACGTCGGCTCGTTCTCGAAGACCCTGCTTCCCATGCTGCGCCTGGGTTTCCTGATCGCCCCGGCATCGCTGCGCGACGCGCTGCACCACGCCCGGCAGCTGTCGGGCTGGCACGGCGACCTGCCCGCACAGGCCGCGCTGGCCGGGTTCATCGACGAAGGCCTGTTCGCCCGCCACCTCCGCCGCGCGACGAAGGTCTACGCGGACCGCCACGAGCGCATCACGACGACTCTGGAACGGGTTTTCGCGGGACGTCTCAGCGCGGTGCCGTCGGCGGCGGGCCTGCACCTGTGTGCCCTGGGCGAGGACGGCACCGACCTGGAGCCGATCGCGGCCCGCGCGGCCGCGGCCGGGGCGGCGATCCAGACGCTTTCCGATCTGTGCGGTGGTTTCCCGCGCCAAGGCGTGGTCCTCGGCTACGGCTCGATCCCCTTGGCGAGCATCGACGCCGGGCTCGCGGTGCTGGACGCGGCCTGGGGTTCGGCGTAGTGGTCCGTGCGCCGCCGCGCGGCGATCAGCAGGCCGCCGGCGCACGTCATCGCCGCCGTGGCCAGGATCATCAGCCAGCCCCGCCGGAAGTCCGCCAGGTCCGGCGTCCCGGCGAAGACCGCGACCAGCACCGCCGTGCCCAGGACCGTGCCGATCTGCCGGGCCGTGTTGACCATCGACGAGCCCGCGCCCCAGCGGGCCGCCGGCAGGACCGTGCCGACCACCCCCGACAGGCTCGGCAGGATCAGCCCGACGCCGAGGCCCGTCAGCAGCTGGCCCGGCAGCATCGACCCCGCGTAGCCGGGTTCGGATCCCATGCGCAGCAACCAGACCAGTACCCCGGCCCCGAACGCGACGCCGCCGAGGGCGACCACCGGGCCCGGCCCGAAGCGGTGCACGAACCGGCCGCCGAGGATCGACACCGGGACCACCACCAGCGGGCCCGGCGCCAGGGACAGCCCGGCCACCAGGATCGAGTCGTGCCAGATCGACGTCAGGAACAGCACGTTGCCGAACAGCATCGCCGCGAACCCGGCGGCGAACACCCCGGTGGTCAGGCAGGCCAGCCACAACGTCGGGACGCGCAGGGCCGGCAGGTCCAGCACCGGCACCGGGTGCCGCGCCGAGCGCAGCGGGACCCAGGCCAGCGCGACGGCGGCCACCGCGAACGCCAGCAGCACCGGCCGCGCGCCCCAGCCGCGGTCGGACGCCTCGACCAGCGCGTACGCCGAAGCGCCGACGCCCACCAGCAGCCCGGCGGCGCCGAGGAGGTCCGGGACGCCGGTCGAGGTGTCCCGGGACTCGCGCAGCACCCGTGGCCCGGCCAGCAGTGTCGCCGCGCAGATCGGCAGGTTCACCAGGAACACCCAGCGCCAGGACGCCTCGACGAGCAGGCCGCCGACCGGGGGGCCGAGGGCCGCAGCCGCCGCGCCCACCGACGCCCAGACCCCGACCGCCATCGGCCGCCGGTGCGGCGGGAACGCCGTCAGCAGCAGCGCCAGTGACGTCGGCATGACCAGCGCGGCGCCGATCGCCTGGACCGCGCGGAAGGCGATCAGCACTTCGATCGTCGGCGCGGTCGCGCAGGCCGCCGAGGCGAGGGTGAACACCGCGACGCCGGCGAGGAACAGCCGCCGGCGGCCGTAGCGGTCGGCCAGCCGCCCGGCCGGGGCGAGGCAGGCGGCGAACAGCACCGTGTAGCCGTTGAGCACCCACGACATGGTCGCCAGGTCGTCGCCGGGGAACGCCGCCCGGATGCCGGGGAAGGCGATCGTGACGATGAAGGTGTCCAGGCTGGCCAGGAACGCGGCCGTCGAGACGACCAGCAGCACGAGGCCGGGCTTCGGCGCGGTGTCGGTCATGGTCCTCCTAGGTTCGAAAAAGCAACCTAGCTGGACAAGGTGAGTCCTAACAAGAGACCGACTCGTCCGAAGCGACTCAGGTCACGCGGCCGCGCGCTCCTCGGCGCGGGCCTTCAGCGCCGCGAGGGTGTGCTCGATCGACCGGACGTTGTACCCCGGCCGGTCGGCGCGGCCGGTGACGCGCGGCCCCATGAACTTCCGCACCACCCAGCTGCCGATCCGGTACCAGTTCTCGGTGACCACGCAGCCGCCCGCGGCCGGCGCCAGCACGTACTCCCACCGCGAAACCCGCGAGCCGAACGGCGTGCGCACGTCGAAGGCGAACCGGCGGTCCGGCTCGAACACGACCACCCGCACCCGCGTCCACCACTGCAGCTCGCCGTTGCGGTTGCGGCCGCGGAACCGCGCGCCGAGAGCCGGGCCGGTGCCGTCCAGCCAGCGGCCGCCGACGTTCTCCGGGCTCAGCTCGCCCATCCGCGGCAGGTCGGTGACCCACGACCACACCGTGCCCGGGTCGGCGGAGACGGTCACACTGCGCGAAATCGTCGCTTCCACGCCCCGACGGTGACAGCGGCCGCCGCCGCCGGGCAAGGCGCCGGGACGGAGTCCGCAACCGGGAAGAGCCCGGTCCGGGAAACCCCGCCCGCCGGATCGGGTTGTGAACCGCTCGTTGTGGGTACTTCGCGCGCGGAGGAGCCCCACGACACGGAGGGTGCGGTGGTCAGCGTGATTCCGATCGAAGTGGTGGGAATGGCCGTTCCCGTGCCCGGCGAGGCGCCCCTGATGCTGCTGCGCGAGCCGGAGGGCGCGCGCCGCTGGCTGGCGATCATGATCGGGTACGGCGAAGCCGAGGCCCTCGTTCGCGCGCGTGAACAGATCGCGCAGCCGCGTCCGGGGACGATCGAGCTGCTCGGTGACGTGCTCGCCGCGTTCGGCCAGGGCCTCGCCGCGGTCGAGCTGACCGAGGTGCGGGACGGCATCTTCTACGCCGACCTCGTGCTCGCCTCCGGCACCCGCGTCTCGGCCCGCCCGAGCGACGCGGTCGCGCTCGGCCTGCGCCAGGGCGCGCCCATCCGGGTCGCCGAAGAGGTGCTGGACGTCGCGTCCGTGCAGCTCGAGGTCGAGCAGGAGACCGAAGGGCCGGCCGCCGACGTGCTGGACGCCGAAGCCGAGGTGGCCCGGTTCCGCGCCGAGCTCGACGGCCTGCGGCCGGAGGACTTCGACGACCTGTAGAAAGATTTCTCCCGGGCGATGAATCCGGGCGGCGGCACCGGTACACCCACCGAAGCCGTCCGGACGGGAGAACGATGCAGGACTTCGCGACGCGCACCGAACCGCACCGGCGTGAGCTGCTGGCGCACTGCTACCGCCTGCTCGGCTCGGTCCACGAGGCCGAGGACCTGGTGCAGGAGACGCTGGTCCGCGCGTGGAAGGCGTGGGCGGGCTACGACCCCGCCCGCGCCTCGGTGCGCACCTGGCTCTACCGGATCGCCACCAACGCCTGCCTCACCGCGCTCGAAGGACGGGCCCGGCGGCCGCTGCCGTCCGGGCTCGGCGGCCCGAGCGACGACCCGGGCGCGCCGCTGACGCCGTCGTTCGAAATCCCCTGGCTGCAGCCCTTCCCGGACGCCCGCCTCGACGACCCGGGCCTGCGCCTGGCCCGTCGCGGCACGCTCCGGCTGGCGCTGCTGGCGGCGCTGCAGACCCTCCCGCCGAAGCAGCGCGCGGTGCTGATCCTGCGGGACGTCCTGGAGTTCAGCGCGGCGGAAGTGGCCGGGTTCCTCGACACGACCCCCGCCGCGGTCAACAGCGCCCTGCAGCGCGCCCGCGCGGGACTGGGCGGCCTGTCGGCCGACGAGGTGCCCGAACCGGACGACACCGCGGTCGAAGCGGTCGTGGACCGCTACCTGCGCGCGTTCGAACGCGCCGACGTCGCCGGGCTCGTCGCGCTGCTCACCGACGACGTCGTGATGGAGATGCCGCCGGTGCCGCTGTGGTTCCGGGGCCGCGGCGACTACGGCCGGTTCCTCGAGCGGCTGTTCGGGATGCGCGGCCCGCAGTGGCGGATGACCCGCACCGCCGCCAACGGACGGCCCGCGCTCGTGGCCTACTGCCGTGACGACGCCGGGGTGTTCCGGCTGCACACCCTGCAGGTGCTCACCGTGCGGGAAGGGCGGGTCGCGCACAACGTCGTGTTCGCCGATCCGGCGGTCCTCGCGCTGTTCGACCTGCCGGCGACTCAGCCGGCGGCGCGCGCTTCCGACGGACGGCCGTAGGCGCCGCCGTCGTTGCTGCGCTGCAGGAGGCCTTCGTCGACGAGGTAGCGGCGCAGCGTCGCGTGGTCGTCGTGGACCATCGAGAGCTTCTCGCGGACGTCCTGCTCGCTGTAGAGCCGGCCGGGCTCGAAGCGCTCGACGAGGTACGCCAGCAGCAGCTGCCGCCGCTTGCCCGAATGCGGGATGGAGACGAGCCGTCCGTGGCGGAAGAGCGCGTCGAGCGGATCGACCGGGGCCTTGGCGAGCGCGTCGCGGAACACCGGCGGTACGGCCCGGTAGCGGCCCTCGGCCACGGTGACGAGTCCCGCGTCGACGAGCCGCTTCGCGAGCTTGGCCGAAGCGGAGGACGCCTCGAGCCCGTCGGGAGCGGTGCAGATGCGGGCGAAGAGCTGGAGCCGGTCGGGGTCCGCGAGAGCGGAGACCAGCGCTTCCGGGGAGGCCATGGTCAGCGACCGTACCCGCGCTCGGCCCGGGGGTGAACCGCGTTTCGGCGGGCCGGTAGGTTGCGGAGCGTGCCTCGTCCGACCGCGCCGGCGACCGTGCCCGAGGCCGTGCTGCGCACGTCGATCGTGGCGTGCCTGTTCGCCCGCGCCGATGACGAACGTCCCCTGTTCACCCACCAGGACCACGTTCGCGGCGTGGAGCACACGCTGACGTGGGCGGAGTTCGCCGCCCGGGTCCGGGTGGTGGCGGGCGAGCTGCGCCGGGTCGCCGGGCCGGGGGAGCGCGTCGCCGTCCTCGCGGGTCAGGAGCTCGCCTACCCGCTGGCGTTCTTCGGCGCGCTGGCCGCCGGCCTGGTCGCCGTCCCGCTGATGGCGCCGTCGAGCCCCGCGCAGGCCGGGCGGCTCGCCGGGGTCCTCGCCGACAGCGGCGCGCGGGTGTGGCTGACGTCGTCGGCCGCAGCGCCGGGACTGCCCGCGCACGAGAGCGTCGTGGTGGTCGACGAGCTCACCGGGCCCGGCGCGGATCCGGTGCCGGTGCCGCCGGACAGCCCGGCCTACCTGCAGTACACGTCCGGCTCCACGCGCGAGCCGGCCGGCGCGGTGATCCCGCACCGCGCGATCGTCGCCGCGTGCTGGCAGGGCAGCCTCGCGTACGGCGTCGACGAGGGCACCACCTGCGCCGGCTGGATCCCGTTCTTCCACGACATGGGCCTGATCCAGCTGCTCTGCCTGCCCGTCTTCGCCGGCGGGCGGTCGGTGTTCATGGCGCCGGCCGAGTTCGTGCACCGGCCGGCGCGCTGGCTGCGGCAGCTCGCCGGGTACCCCGCGGTGTTCACCGCCGCGCCGAACTTCGCCTACGACCTCGCCGCCGACGCCGACACCGGCGAGGACCTCGACCTGTCGGACGTCCGGGTCGCGCTGAACGGCAGCGAACCGGTCCGGCCGCGCACGATCGAGCGCTTCCACGAGGTGTTCGGGCCACGCGGGTTCCGGCGGGAAGCGCACCGGCCGTCGTACGGGCTCGCCGAAGCCACCGTGTACGTCGCGAGCGCGGGCGAAGAAGGGCCGCGTGGCGCGGTGCTCGACCGCGAAGCCCTCGCTCAGGGCCGGGCCGTCGAAACCGACGGCGGGCAGGAACTCGTGTCCGTCGGGCGTCCCGTCGGGCAGCTGGTCCGGATCGTCCGGGACGGCCGGGAACAGCCCGACGGCCTGGTCGGCGAGATCTGGGTGCACGGCCCGAACGTCGCGGACGGCTACTGGGGCCGCGGCGACGCCACGGCGTTCGGTGCCGAGCTCGACGGCCTCGCCGGCTGGCTGCGCACCGGCGACCTCGGTGTCGTGCACCGCGGCGACCTGTACGTCACCGGCCGGCTCAAGGACCTCATCGTCATCGACGGCCGCAATTTCCACCCGCAGGACATCGAAGCGGCGGCCGGGGAGGCCCACCCCGCGGTCCGCCGCGACCGCGTCGCCGCGTTCGGCGTCTCCGACGAGGCCGGCGAGGGCGCGGTGGTGGTGGCGGAGCGGGCGCGCGGCGCCGACGCCGACGACCGGGAGGTGACCCGGGCGGTGCTGCGCGCGGTGTCCCGCGAACACGGTCTCACGTTGCGCGCGGTACGTCTGGTCCCTTCCGGTGGACTTCCGCGCACATCGAGCGGCAAGGTCGCCCGGTCGGCCGCGAAGGCACGTTATGGTGGCGACCGTGGGTGATCACCGCGCCGAGGTCACGAAGGTCGTCTGCGACACCTTCCGGCTGGACCCGGCTCTCGTCGAGCCCGACGCGCCCCTGGAGGAGCTGGGCATCGACTCGAAGGGGCGGATCAAGCTGCTGGCGGCGCTGGAGATCTATTACGGGGTGACGATCGACCTGGACCGGCTCGACCGGTTCACCGACGTGGGGTCCGTGGCCGGCGTGCTCGCGGAAGCACTGGGAACTCGAGGATCTTCAGGAGAGGCGCTGAAATGAGCGGCGGGGGGTACACCGCGACGACCGAGGCGTTGTCGGCGGCGTCCAAGACCATCGGCGACCTGGCGGAAAACCTGCTGGACGACAACCCGGACCTGCAGACACCGCAGGTGACGGCGGAGAAGTTCGGCCGGGCGCACGGCGCCCACGCGGCCAAGTACACCGCCGGCGCGCAGGCGCTGTGGGCCGCGGTTTCCGGCTACAGCAGCACGCTCGGCTCGTTCGGCACGAACCTCGGGACCGCCGGCTCGAGCTACGGCGCCAACGAAGACAGCCAGGCGGGCGCGATCACGAACGCCGGGGGCTCGCTCTGATGGCCGAGAAGAAGAAGTGGTCCGACGTCAAGGCGTTGCTCGACGACCCGAGCGTGCCGCCTGGGCAGAAGAGCGCGCTCATCAGCAGCTGGCTGCGGGAAAACCCGCCCCCGCCGCCGTTCCTGGCCGACCAGGAGCCGGACGAGATCAAGCAGAAGCGGGCCGAAGCCGGCAAGTACGCGCAGGCGTACAACGCGAACCCGCTGTTCGCCGGCCAGTCGGTCGACGAGGCCTTCGACAAGGCCAAGGCGAGCGGCGACCAGAACAGCTACAACGAGGACCAGGAAAAGAAAGCCGTCGACGACGGCAAGAAGAAGCTCGACGACACGAAGCCGCCCGCCGCCGACGACGCGGCCGGCGCCACCGGGACGAAGACGTCCGACGAGATCTTCGACGCCGCGGCGCCCGCGCTGAAGCTGTTCGAGACGTTCGGTTCGCTGCTGGCGAAGATCCCGGCCGACTGCCGCGGCAACACCCGCGCGCTCGACCTCGACAAGGACATCCGCACACCGTTCGACGAGCAGCGCGGGATCAGCTTCGCCGACTTCGTCGCGGACGCCGGGCACTTCAAGCGCGGCTCGGAGACGGTGGACCGGACGGAGCAGGACACCGGCTCGCAGCTGGGCACTCTGTTCGGCAGCTGGAGCGGCGCGGGTGCCGATGCCGCGTCGGACACCTACAGCGACAAGATCCAGCCGAAGGCGGCGAAGCTGTCCCAGACGCTCGGCAACGCGAGCGAGGCGACGCTGAGCACCGCCACGACGGTGTTCCAGCTGTGCAAGGGCAAGGCCGACGCGGTCATCGGGATGTACACCGACCTGGTCGGCAAGGCCGACTACACGATGGCGCAGAAGGTCGTCGCCGTCGCCAACGGCGAGCACGGCAACGAAAAGGACCTCGCCCAGATCGCGGGCTGGATGGACCTGAACTTCGGGACGAACTTGGTCAAGACGCTCAACGACCAGGGCTGCTGCGACGGCGACGAGATCAAGAAGCACGGCCAGGACCTGGCCAAGCAGTGGGTGCAGAACCAGTTCAACCCCGACATGTGGGACCGGCTGTACCAGGGGTTCGTCAAGACCTGCAAGGACACGAAGGACCTGGTCGACCAGGCGTATGACGCGCTCGACAAGGTGATGGGCGGGATCCGCAACGAGTTCGAGGGGGTGTCGCTGCCGGGAGGGAGCGGCGGTTCCGGCGCGCCGGGTGGCGCAGGCTCCGGTTCGGGCTCCGGTTCGGGTTCGGGTTCGGGTGGCGCCGGTGCGGCCGGCGGCTCCGGCGGCGGTCCCGGTGGTTCGGGTTCGGGCTCGGGTGGTTCCGGTTCGGGCGGCTCGGGTTCCGGGGCCGGTGGCTCGGGGTCCGGTGGTGGCGGTGCGGTGCCGCCGATTCCCGAAACGGGATCAGGGTCCGGTGCACCGGGCGGGGGCTCGGGTGCCGGTGGCGGCTCGGGGACCGACCTGCCGAGCGGCGCGGGCTCCGGGGCCGGTGGCTCGGGGTCCAGTGGCCCGGCGTCGGGTGGCTCGGGGTCCGGTGGTGGCGGTGCGGTGCCGCCGATCCCGGACGGGTCCTCGGCGTCCGGTGGCGGGTCCGTCGGCGGGGGTTCAGGCTCGCCGAGCGGCCAGGACGACGGCGCGGCCGCGGCGGAAGCGGCCAAACAGCAGGAGGCGGAAGCAGCCAAGCAGCAGGCCGCGCAGGCCGCCGAGGCGGCCAAGCAGAAGGCCGCGGACGCGCTGAAGGAGTTCAGCGGCCCGGGCATCCAGACGGATTCCGGCGCCGGAGCGGGCCTCGGCTCGGGTGGTGGTTCAGGCTCCGGCGGTGGTTCGGGCCCGGGATCCGACGGCACGACGCCGTCGTCGATGACGCCGCCGTCCGACAGCGGCCAGGACGCCGCCGCCGCGGCTGCCGAAGCGGCGAAGAAGAAGGCCGCGGACGCCCTGAAGGAGTTCAGTGGCCCGGGGATCGACACGGATTCCGGGGGCGGCGCGGGTGGTGGTTCGGGCTCGGGTGGCAGTGACACGGGTTCGGGCGAGGATGGCAAGGCCGCGGCCGAGCAGGCCGCCGAGGATGCGAAGAAGAAGGCTGCGGATGCGCTGAAGGAGTTCAGCGGACCCGGCATCGAGACGGATTCCGGCGGCGACACGGGCTCGGGTGAAGACGGCAAGGACGCGGCCGAGCAGGCCGCGGAGGACGCGAAGAAGAAGGCCGCGGACGCGCTGAAGGAGTTCGGCGGCCCGGGCATCGAGACCGATCCCGGCGGCAAGCCCGACGGCCTGCTCGGCGACGACGAGCCGGAGGTCCTGAAGGTCAAGCAGGGCGACAAGACCTTCGAAATGACCGAGCCGGACCACGACGGCAAGATGGACATCAAGGTCGGCGACGGCCCCGGCGAGCCGAAGGACTTCAAGCTCGACTGGTCCGATGAGGGCAAGCCCGCCGACGGTCCACAAGGGACGGACGCGGACACCTACCGCCCCGGCCCGGACGGCAAGATCCACATCCGCGACGGCAGCCTCGAGATCACCGCCGAGCGCCCCGACGGGCCGGACGGCCCGACGACGGTGACCGTCGACGACGGCAAGGGCACCCCGACGACCTACACCCTCGGCGAGGAAGACAAGGCGGAAAGCGCCCTCGGCGACACTCCCGAGAAGCGTCTCGACGACCTGCCCACCCACCGAGGCACCCTCGAGGACCTCGCGCCGACCGACACCGGCGCTCCCGGCGGCGACGGCTCCCACCACGGCGGCCCGGACCACGGCAATGGGGACGACTCGCACGGCACCGGAGCCGGCTCGCACCACGACACCGCGGCCGGTTCGCACGACACCGCGGCCGGTTCGTACGGTGGCGGGGACGACTCGCACGGCACCGGAGCCGGCTCGCACCACACCGCGGCCGGTCCGCACGGGGGCGGGGACGGTTCGCCCGGCGACACCGGCGGCTCGCACCACGGCACCGGAGACGGTTCGCCCGGCGGTGCGCACGCCGGCGGCGGTGGCGGCGCACACCCCGGCGCCGCGGCGGCCGGGATCGGCGGAGGCTCACACGCCGGCTTCTCGAGCGCGGGCTTCGACCCGGCCGGCGGGCTCGGTGACAGCCCCGTCTCCGGCGGTGCGCACTCCGGCGCCGCCCCCGCCCAGCCGCAGCCCGCGGCCGCCTTCGCGTCGGCGTCCGGTGGGCCCGGGTCGCCCGGCTCTTCCGGCTCGTCGATGTCCGGGATGCCCGGCATGGGGGCCATGGGCGGCGGCCAGGGCGGTGGCGGCGACACCGAGCGCCGCTCGCCCGCCTACCGCATCGAAGGCGCCGTCTTCGACAACCTCGGTGAGCCCGGGCGGCGGATCATCGGTTCCCTGGACGACGAAGACCCGTCGTCCGCCCGGACCTGGTAGGAGGACGCATGAGCGACATCGCCGGGATGAAGGCCGAGCTCGACGGCCTCGTCCGCGAACAGGCCGATCGCCGGGCCCTGCGCGAACAGCAGGGCGAAGAGATCAAGGCCCGGTCCCACGAGTACATGACCAAGCAGGTCCAGGCGGCGGAGCGGTACGTCCAGCACGTCCGCGAGATGGCCCAGCGCAAGACCAAGTCCGGCTGGAGCACCGACCGGTCGCACGCCGAACCGGCCTCCGCCTTCGACGCGGAGGCCTACCCGGGCCCCGGCGGGTTCGAACCGGCGCCGCGGCCCGTGCGGGACGAGCCGCGGGCCGCCCGCCGGCCCCGCGCCGCCGTCGAAGAGGACGAGGACTTCAACAACCCCTGGTGAACCACAGGTCGACGGCGATCTCGCGCAGCCGCACGGTGAACGTCTCCGCCGGGGCCAGCCGCCGCCGCAGGTCCGCCTCGAACGCGGCCCGCCGTTCGCCGAACAGGTGCGGTGCCGAACTCGACAGCGAAAACACCCCGGCGACGACCTCGTCGGCCGTCCGGGTC
>NZ_JBHVXZ010000148.1:0-21585 GCF_042881395.1 Amycolatopsis sp. NPDC058278
TGCGGGGTTTTTCCGGCCGACCCGACCGCCGGAGTTTTCAACGGACGCCAGGCCTTGTCAAGGCGGTAAAGCGTGCCTTGACACGGCCTGGCGTCCGCTGAAGCGGCTGCGTATCGGGTTGGCAGGGGGTGTGGTCGGAGGGTGGCGCTTCGCGCCGTGTGACTTCGGCATGTCCGCCGTCTTCGTGCCCTCCGGACAGGACATGTCCGGCCCTGTGAGCTGGGCGTCAAGAATTAGGCGCGGTGTCGTGGGCGCGTTACCTCCTTCTCACCGGCTGTGAGTTTGGGTGGCCGATGGTCGTGGCGTGACCGTGATGAGCGTCGATGTCACCCTCCTGCCCGAACCGTCGCGGCCGCCGCTGGCCGCCGTTCCGCCGCTTGCGCGGGCCCGGCGCCTTGCCGTTCTCGGGGATTCCACCGCCGTTGGGCTCGGGGATCCCCTCCCGCGGCGTGGGGGCTGGCGGGGCGTCGGTCCGCTGGTCGCCGCCGCGCTCGGGGTCGATGCGCGCGGCTACCTCAACCCCTCCTTCGCCGGGGCGCGGATGCGGTGCGTGCTCACCGAACAGGTTCCCGCCGCCGTCGCGCACCGGCCCGATGTGGCACTGGTCGTCGCCGGCATGAACGACACCCTTCGCCCGGACTTCGACGCCGCTCGCGTCGGCGCCGATCTCAGTGAGGTGATCCGGCGCCTCCGCGAGACCGGGACCACCGTGCTGCCCGTCCGCTTCCACGACCACAGCAAGGTCTTCCGGCTCCCGACGTCGCTGAAACGCGCTCTCAGCGCCCGCGTCGCCGAACTCAACGCCGCCATCGACGACGTCGTCGCCCGCGAAGGCGTGCCCTGCCTCGACCTCGACCGCCTGCCCGGCGCCTACGACCTGGCGTCCTGGAGCGTCGACCGGCTGCACCCCTCCGAACTGGGCCACCGGATGCTCGCGAACGGCTTCGCCGGGCTGCTCGCCGACGCCGGGTTCGCCGTGCCGGAACCGGTGAGCCTCACCTGCAGCGGCGGGGTCGAGCCGAGCACCACGGGACACGTGGGCTGGCTGGTGCTCAAGGGAATCCCGTGGCTGTGGCGCCGCGGCCGCGAATTCCTGCCCTACGCCGCCGCCATCATGTGGAACTCGTTCCGCGGCCGCTGAACACCCGCAGCGCTTCGGTGTCCGAAGCCGGGTTGCGGACGAAGAAGTCCGCCCACGCCTCGATGTCCGGGTACGCGCAGTGCTCCGCGAGGAACCGGCACGCCGCCTCGGCGTCGTAGTCCGTGCGCCGCAACCGGACGCCGTCGCCGAGCAGCGCCCAGTGCGCCCCCCTTGCCCCGTACGGCATGCCGACGCTGCCGGGGTTGACGACCAGCCGCCGGTCCGCGAGACGCACGAACGGCATGTGCGTGTGCCCCACGACGACGGTTTCCGCGGTCACGCCGTCGAGCACCTCCGCCCAGCGCTCCGGCGGGCTGTCGACGAGCACGATCTCCGTGTCGTCGCGCGGGGTCGCGTGGCAGAACAGCACGCCGTCCAAGGTCACCGTCAGCGGCAGCGCGTCGAGCACCGGCAGGTCGGCCGGACGCAGCTGCTTCGCCGCCCACGGGAAGATCGGGTCCGGGACGAACGAGCCGCCGGTGCGAGCGGATGCGGCCAGCTCGCGATCGGCGTTGCCGCGGACCCACACCGCGCGGTCGCCGAGCGCCTGGAGCCGCTCGAGGGTTTCGACGGGCATCGGCCCGGCGAGCAGGTCGCCGAGCAGCACGATCTTCTCCGCCGCCCGGACGTCCGGCTCCGCCAGGACCGCCTCCAGCGCCGGGAGGACCCCGTGGATGTCCGCCAGCACCGCCACGTTCACCGGTCCACCTTCGGGCACGCCGGGCGCCCCGGGCGAGCGATTTCGCCCAGGGCGCAACCGGCCTACTTCGTCGTGAGCGGCAGTTCGCGCACTCCGGTCATGTTGGGGTTGACCTGGAACTTCGGCGGCTCACCCGGGATCGTGCGCAGCGTCGGGTAACGGTCGAGCAGGATGTCCAGCGCCACCCGGCCTTCCAGGCGCGCGAGCGGCGCGCCGATGCAGAAGTGGATCCCGCGGCCGAACGCCAGGTGCGGGTTCTCCGCGCGCAGCGGGTCGAACGTGTCCGGGTTGCGGAACACCCGCTCGTCGCGGTTGGCCGCCGCCACCCAGCAGAGCAGCATCTGGTCGGCCGGCACGGTGACGCCGCCGACCTCGACCTCCCGCATGGTCACGCGGGCCACCGCCGCGAACGGCGTGAGGTACCGCAGCGACTCTTCGATCATCGGCGGCAGGAGCGAGCGGTCCGCGCGCACCCGCTCGTCCCACTCCCGGTGCGTGTCGAGGCACAGCACCGCGTTGCCGAGCAGCATCGTGGTGGTGATGTGGCCGGCCAGCAGCAGGATGTTCGCGAAGTTGACGACGTCGGAGCGGGACAGCCGTTCGCCGTCCAGTTCGGCTTCGACCAGCTTCGTCAGCAGGTCTTCCCGCGGTTGCCTGCGCCGCTCGTCGACGTGCACGCCGAGGTAGTCGGCGAGCGCTTTCTGGCCTTCCAGGGACGCCAGGATCGCCGCGTCCTGCTTTTCGTCCTTCTGCACCAGGGAAACCTGGTTGGCGGACTCGAACATCTTGTCCACCCAGCCCTTGAACAGGTGCCGGTCGCCGGCCGGGACGCCCAGCAGCTCGGCGATCACGATCACCGGCAGCGGGTAGGCCAGGTCCTCGACCAGCTCCAGCCGGTCCCCGGCCGGGATCGCGTCGAGCAGCTCGCGGGTGATCGCGGCGATCCTCGGCTCGAGGTCCGCCACCACCTTCGGGGTGAACGCGCGGCTGACGAGCTTGCGCATCTTGTTGTGCAGCGGCGGGTCGAGCTGCAGGATGCTGCCCGTCGAAATGTCGTAGTCGGGGTCCGGCATCATCTCCTTCGGGACCAGCCGTGTGGTGTCGGACGAGAACGTTGCCGGGTCGCGGAGGATCGTTTCGATCTCCGGGTGCCCGTAGACGTTCCACATCCCCAGTTCCGCGGCGAACTCGACGCGCTTGTCCGGTTGCTTGCCCCGCAGCCAGAACTGGGCCTCGTGGAGTCCCCAGGTGTCCGCCATCGTGGTGGTCATTTCCGCCCCTTTCCCCGTGTGGCCCCGGGATCAGCCGGGTGCCTTGGCGGGATCGTGTGCGTAGATCCCGTGCCGATAGCCCGAGATGAGCTCCTCGAGCGCCGAACTCAGTTCCGCCGCCACCGCCGCGACCACGGCCGGATCGGGCTCCCCCGGCGGTTCGAACGCGGTGCGGATGAGGTGGGCGAGCACGTCCGCCTTCTCCTGCAGGGGAATGCCCTCGAACTCGGCCGAAAGCGTGTCGCCCATGTAGAAGCCGAGCGTCGCGGCGTGGAGCGCGTAGTTCAGGTGGGGGACGTCCGCGCGGATCAGCCCGTGCCGGATCATCACCTCCTCGAACCGCACGCCCAGCTCGTCCTGCTGCTTCTTCAGGGCGACGTCGCCGAGCGAGCCGAGGATCTCGGCGTTGCCGCGCAGGATGGCCATCACCAGCGGACGGCGATGGGTGATCAGGAACGACCCCGGGATCATCCGGTGGGGCAGGATCATCGCCGGGTCGGTCTTGATCGCGGCCAGCAGCTCGTCGGTCAGATCGGCCGACTCCCGCATCATCAGCGCCTGGAACACCAGCTCCTTGGTCCGCCAGTGCAGGTACACGGTGCCCTTGCCGATGCCCACCGCGCGCGCGATGTCGTCGATCGCCACCTTGCGGTAGCCCATGCGCAGCAGCAGCTCGCCCGCCGCGTCCAGGATCCGGTCGGCACGCTCGCGGTTGGGATGGCTCATGCGGCTCCACCTGTGGTTTCGTTGAGCATTTGACTGGTTGACTGGAATCGCACTTCTGGTCAACCGGTCAACACGACGGTAGCGCCAATCCGGGGACCGGGGCAAGCGGTTCTGTCGGTGCGGTCGGTTAACGTCATCTCTGTGGCACAAGACGAGCTCTTCCCCGGCGACGCACTCTTCTCCGCGGAGCCGGCATCCCATCCAGCGAACGCCGACATCGCGCCTCCGCCGGAGCGCACGGAGTCGAACGCGGCCGAACCGCAGGCGGATCCGGCGAGCTCGCCCCTGGCCGTGCGGATGCGGCCGCGCTCGCTCGGCGAGGTCGTCGGCCAGCAGCACCTGCTGCGCGAAGGGGCCCCGCTGCGGCGGCTGGTGGAGGGCGCCGCGCCGGCGTCGGTGCTGCTCTACGGCCCGCCCGGCACGGGCAAGACGACGCTGGCCAACCTGGTTTCGATCGCCACCGGCCGCCGGTTCGTCGCGATGTCCGCGCTTTCGGCCGGCGTCAAGGAAGTCCGCGGCGTGATCGAGGAAGCGCGGCGGCGGCGCCAGTACAACGCCGAGAACACCGTGCTGTTCATCGACGAGGTGCACCGGTTCTCCAAGACCCAGCAGGACGCGCTGCTCGGCGCGGTCGAGGACCGCACGGTGCTGCTGGTCGCGGCGACGACCGAGAACCCGTCCTTCTCGGTCGTGTCCCCGCTGCTGTCGCGGTCGCTGGTGCTGCAGCTGCGCCCGCTGACCGACGCGGACATCAGGGAGCTGATCGAGCGCGCGCTCGCCGACGAGCGCGGTCTCGGCGGCGAGCTGACGCTGACCGAGGACGCGCGCGCCCACCTCGTCCGGCTCGCGGGCGGGGACGCCCGCCGGGCGCTCACCGCCCTCGAAGCGGCGGCGGACGCGGCGTCGGCCACCGAGGCCAAGACGATCGACCTGGCCATCGTCGAGTCCACAGTGGACAAGGCGGCGGTGCGCTACGACCGCGACGGCGACCAGCACTACGACGTGATCAGCGCGTTCATCAAGTCGATCCGCGGGTCCGATGTGGACGCCGCCCTGCACTACCTGGCCCGGATGATCGAAGCGGGGGAGGATCCGCGGTTCCTCGCGCGGCGCCTGGTCGTGCACGCCAGCGAGGACATCGGGATGGCCGACCCGACGGCCCTGCAGTCGGCGGTCGCGGCCGCGCACGCGGTCCAGTTCATCGGCATGCCGGAGGGCAGGCTGGCGCTGGCGCAGGCCACCGTGCACCTGGCGACGGCGCCGAAGTCGAACTCGGTGATCAAGGGCATCGACGCCGCGCTGGCGGACGTCCGCGCGGGGCTGGCCGGCACGGTGCCGCCCCACCTGCGTGACGGGCACTACGCGGGGGCGAAGAAGCTGGGCAACGCCCAGGGCTACCGGTACCCGCACAACGTGCCGGAGGGCGTGCTGGCGCAGCAGTACCCTCCGGACGAGCTGGTCGGCCGCGACTACTACGAGCCCACCGAGCGCGGCGCCGAGCGGACGCTCGCCGATCGCGTCCCCAAGCTGCGCCGGACGATCCGCGGCGACCGGTGAGCCGAGCGGAAGGATCGCCGGACCCTGATCACCTTCGCGGGCCGCGGCGGTCAAGATCATCGGGTTTCGTAAGCTGCACGCCTCGAAGGTGACCCGACCCCCCGGCAGGAGGCGTGCCCGTGCCCGCGACGCTGCAGTGCATCGTCCTGGACTGTCCGGAGCCGCTCGTGCTCGCCCGCTTCTACCAGGCCCTGCTCGGCGGGGAGGTCGATCGCCCCGACCCGCGGTGGCGCGTGGACGAGGACTGGTCGACCCTGCACGTGGACGGCATGGTCCTGGGCTTCCAGCGGGCGCCGGACCACCGGCCGCCGAGCTGGCCCGACCCGTCCTTCCCGCAGCAGTTCCACCTCGACTTCGAGGTCGACGACTTCCGCGAGTCGCACCACGTGGTCCTCGCCAACGGCGGCCGGCTGCTCGACCCCGACCTCGGCGGCCGGGGCTGGCGCGTCTACGCCGATCCGGCGGGCCACCCGTTCTGCCTCCTGGGTGACTACTGAGCGCGCGGGCGCGTCCCGGCTTCGGCACGATGGCGGTATGACTGTCGCGTTTCTCGGAACCGGGATCATGGGCGCCCCGATGGCGGCCAACATCGCCAAGGCGGGCCTCGAGGTCCGGGTCTGGAACCGGACCCGGGAAAAGGCCGAGCCGCTCTCCGACCTCGCCACGGTCGCCGATTCGGCGGCGTCGGCGGCCGAAGGTGCGGACACCCTGGTGACGATGCTCGCCGACGGCCCTGCCGTCGCTGAGGCGTTCGAAGCCGCTTCGCCTGCTTCGGGGACGTTGTGGCTGCAGATGAGCACGGTCGGCCTCGACTGGACCGACCGGCTCGCCGAGCTGGCGGAGAAGGCGGGCGTGGTGTTCGTGGACGCGCCGGTGCTCGGCACCCGGCAGCCCGCGGAGCAGGCGCAGCTGCAGGTGCTGGCGTCCGGCCCGGAGGAGGCCCGGCCCAAGGCCACCCCGGTGTTCGACGCGGTCGCCGTGAAGACGCAGTGGCTCGGCCCGGCGGGCCGGGGAAGCCGCCTGAAGCTGGTGCTGAACGCCTGGGTGCTGGCGCTGACCAACGCGACGGCCGAAAGCCTCGGCCTCGCCCGCGCGCTGGACCTGGACCCGGCCCTGTTCCTGGAGACGATCAAGGGCGGCGGCCTCGACGTCGGCTACGCGCACGTGAAGGGCGGCGCGATGCTCTCGGGCGAGTACCCGCCGTCCTTCCCCGCGGGCCTGGCGGCGAAGGACGCCCGCCTGGTGGTGGAGGCGGCAGCCGAAGACGTCGACGTGGCGGGCGCGAAGGCGGTGCTGGCCCACCTGGAGGCGGCGGTGGAAGCCGGCCACGGCGACGAGGACATGGCGGCGCTGTACCGCGCGGTGGTGAAGGAGCGTTAGAGGAGCGTCGCGAGCCGGTCCACGCCCAGGGCACTGGTCAGGAGGCGTTCCTTCGCGTTGCCCAGCAGCTTCCGCGTCCACGGCGTGAAGCCGCCGTCCCCCACTTCGGCGAGCTCGCCGCCGAAGGAGGCATACACCTTGAAGCAGAGGCCCTCGTAGTACCCGCGGCCGCCTTCGCGGTCCGGGAACGGGTGGACCGGCACGTCCGGCACCGTGTCGAGCAGGCCCTCGAACCGGGGGTCGAGCACGGTCACGCCCAGCTCGACCGCGGACGCGCCCAGTGCCCGGCAGGCCGCGGCCAGCAGCCGGGCGTGCTCGGCCAGGTGCTGCCGCTCGAAGGCCAGGTCGCCGGCGTCCCGGCCGGCCGTCACCGCGCCGAACAGCGAGAAGTGCGCGAACAGCCCCGCCGGGACCTGCTGGGCCCGCACCACGCGCTGCACCGCGGCCAGCCGGACGACGTCCTCCGCCGAGCGCCGGACCGCCGCCTCCAGGGCCAGGCCGGTGGTGGGGTCGGCGGCGACCTCGGTGCCGCGGCCGGTCGGCACCACCCGGTGCTGGGCCACCCCGGCCACCGCCGAATGGGTGCCGAGCGGGACGAGTGGTGACAGGGTCACCAGGTCGAAGCCCGTGGCCGCGCCGAGCGCGGCGTCTTCGACCCGGCGCAGCAGAGCGAACGGCAGCGGGCTCGGCGCCGCGAACCGGTCTTCGCGGTGGCGGCGCAGCACGTCGGGCCCGGCCAGCCGGGCCGCCCGCCGGCGGGCGATCTCCAGCTGCACCGTGGTCAGGTCGGCGCCGGACAGCCCGGCCAGCACGTCGGCCGCGGTCCCGCCCGGCCCGGCGAGGACCCTCCGGCCGGGTCCGCTGTCGTGTTCCATCGCCCAGGTGTACCGCGCGGCCCCGGCCCCGGGCGACGCGTTTTCCTGGCCCGGCGGGGTGACACGGTCGGGAACCCGGCCAGGCGGTAACCTCACCAGCACCCAAAGACCCGTGAATCGAAAACGCAGTCCCGTGAACCGAGGAGGGCCCGTGTCGGCAGGGCAGATCGCCGCGTTGATCGCCGCAGGAGCATTCGTGGTGCTGGTCGTCCTGCTGGCGATCCCGCTGATCAAGCTCGGCAAGACGCTGGACGCGGCCACCGAGGCGATCGAGCGCACCAACAGCAACACCGACCCGCTGCTGATCGGCGCGAACCAGACGATCACGCACGTCAACGCCCAGCTGGAGCGGGTCGACGGCATCACGTCGAACGCGCAGGCCGTGACCGGGAACGTCTCCGCGCTGGCGTCGGTGTTCACCGCGACCCTGGGCGGCCCGCTGGTCAAGACCGCGGCGCTGTCCTACGGGCTCAGCAAGGCGATCAAGGCGCGCAAGAAGAAGAGCGCGCTGAAGGCCGCGAAGAAGGCCGCGAAGTGAAGCGGCTGTTCTGGCTCGGCGTCGGCGTGGTCACCGGCGTCGTGCTGTCCCGCAAGGCCGCCGAAACCGCTCGTCAGGCCACCCCGGCCGGGTTAGCATCGAACCTGGGGGACGCCGTGCGCGAGCTGGCGGGCGCCGTGGGTTCGTTCGGCGCCGAGGTGCGCGCGGGCATGAACGAGCGGGAACAGGAGCTGCACGACATGGTCGAGGAGCGGACGGGCGTCACCGCGCCCCGCGCCGAAGGACGGCACGCCGCTGCCGCCCGGCGCCCGGTCCGGCGAGCTCGCCGGGCGGAGGGCTGATCCGGGCCTGCCCGGAACCCTTCCGCCGTCGCCGCCCGACCCCGTTCGTCGCCACCAGCACAAGGACTGACCCGTGGACACACACGAAATCACCGACCGCTTCCTGCGCCATTTCGAGGGCAGGGGCCACACGCGCGTGCCCAGCGCGCCGCTGATCCTCGACGACCCGAACCTGCTGTTCGTCAACGCCGGCATGGTGCAGTTCAAGCCGTACTTCCTCGGTGAGGCGCCGCCGCCGTACCCGCGTGCGACCTCCGTGCAGAAGTGCGTGCGCACGCCGGACATCGACGAGGTCGGCAAGACCACCCGGCACAACACGTTCTTCCAGATGGCAGGCAACTTCTCCTTCGGCGACTACTTCAAGGAAGGCGCCATCGAGGCCGCCTGGGAGCTGATCACCAAGCCCCAGGCCGACGGCGGCTTCGGCCTCGACCCGGACCGCATCTGGGCGACGGTCTACAACGACGACTCCGAAGCGGCCGGGCTGTGGCGCAAGCTCACCGGCCTGCCCGGCGAGCGCATCCAGGCCCGCGACGGCAAGGACAACTACTGGGACATGGGCGTGCCCGGTCCCGGCGGCCCGTGCTCGGAGATCTACTACGACCGCGGCCCGGCGTACGGCCGCGAGGGCGGCCCGGTCGCCGACGAGGACCGCTACATCGAGATCTGGAACCTCGTCTTCATGCAGGACGTCCGCGGCGACCTGAGCCCCAAGCTCGGGCACAAGCCGATCGGGGAGCTGCCGAAGAAGAACATCGACACCGGCATGGGCGTCGAGCGCGTCGCGACGATCCTGCAGGGCGTCGAGAACGTCTACGAGACCGACCTCGTGCGCCCGGTGATCGGCCGCGCGGAGGAGTTCTCGGGCCGCCGCTACGGGGCGAACCACGCCGACGACGTCCGCTTCCGCGTCATCGCCGACCACGCCCGCACCGGCGTCATGCTGATCGGCGACGGCGTCACCCCGGGCAACGACGGCCGCGGCTACGTGCTGCGCCGCCTGCTGCGCCGGATCATCCGCTCCACGCGGCTGCTGGGCGTGCAGGACCCGGTGCTGCAGGAGTTCGCGAAGGTCGTGCGCGACACGATGGGCCCGACCTACCCCGAGCTCGTCTCCGGCTTCGACCGGATCAACGAGGTCGTCCGGATCGAGGAGGAGGCGTTCCTCTCGACCCTGACGAGCGGTTCGCGCATCTTCGACATGGCGGCCGAGGAGACCAAGCGCGGCGGCGGCGACGTGCTGGCCGGCGACAAGGCGTTCCAGCTGCACGACACCTACGGCTTCCCGATCGACCTGACCCTCGAGATGGCGGCCGAGCAGGGCCTGACCGTCGACGAGGACGGCTTCCGCACGCTCATGAACGAGCAGCGGACCCGCGCGAAGGCGGACGCGGCGTCGCGCAAGACCGGCCACGGCGACCTTTCGGAGTACCGGAAGGTCCTGGAGCAGCACGGCGAGACCGAGTTCCTCGGCTACACCGACCTGCAGGCCGAGGCCAAGGTCGTCGCGCTGCTCGAAGACGGGCAGCCGGTCCGCAGCGTCTCCGCGGGCAAGAAGGCGGAGCTGGTCCTCGACCGCACGCCGTTCTACGCCGAGAGCGGTGGCCAGGTCGCCGACACCGGCGTGCTGCTCGGCGACGGCGTCGAGCTGAAGGTCCTGGACGTCCAGAAGATCGTGCCGGGCCTGTTCGTGCACCGCGTCGAGGTCGTCGACGGCGAGATCGGCCTGGACTCCAAGGTCACCGGCTCGGTCGACGCCCACCGACGGCTGTCCATCGAGCGCTCGCACTCCGCGACGCACCTGGTACACGCGGCCGTCCGCGGCGCGTACGGCAAGCGCGCGGCGCAGGCGGGTTCGCTGAACTCGCCGGGCCGCATGCGGTTCGACTTCACCACGCCGGGCTCGGTGTCGGCGGACGTGCTGACCGAGGTCGAGCAGGAGGTCAACGACTACCTGCAGACCAACGTCGAGGTGCAGAGCTTCACCACGACCAAGGACAAGGCGCTCGAACTGGGCGCGGTCGCGCTGTTCGGCGAGAAGTACGGCAACGACGTCCGCGTGGTCGACATGGGCGACTACTCCCGCGAGCTCTGCGGTGGCACCCACGTCGACCGGATCGGCCAGCTCGGCCTGGTCAAGCTCGTGTCCGACGCCTCCATCGGCTCGGGCGTGCACCGCGTCGAGGCGCTCGTCGGCACCGACGCGCTCAAGTACGTCCGCAAGGAGCAGCTGCTGGTCTCGCAGCTGGCGAACACCTTCAAGGTGCCGTCGGACCAGCTGCCCGGCCGCATCGACGACGTCCTGACCCGGCTGAAGAACGCCGAGAAGGAGATCGCCCAGCTGAAGACCCAGCAGGTGCTGGGCTCGGCCGGCTCGCTGGTCGACAAGGCCCAGGAGATCAACGGCGTCACGGTCGTCGCCGAGGTCGTCCCGGACGTCGACGGCAACGGCCTGCGCGCGCTCGCCTCCGACATCCGTGGCCGGCTCGGCGCGCGGCCCGGCGTGGTGGCGCTGTTCTCCCCGGCCGGCGAGAAGCTGAGCTTCGTCGTCGCGACGACGAAGGCGGCGCAGGACAAGGGCATCGCGGCGGGCAAGCTCGTGCCGTCGTTCGCCGAGAAGATCGGCGGGCGCGGCGGCGGGAAGCCCGACATGGCCCAGGGCGGCGGCACCAACCCGGCCGGTGCGGCCGAGGCGGTCACCGCCCTCCGTTCGGCGATCGCCGGCATTGGTTAACCGCGGAAACCGCGGCCCGGACCGGCCAGGAGAAGCCGATCCGGGGCGCGGCCGCCGGCTGGGCGTGGATGTCGGATCCGTCCGGGTCGGGGTGGCGCTGAGCGATCCGGCCCCCGTGCTGGCGTCGCCATTGGTTACCCTCTCCCGCGATGCGACCGACGACAGTGATCTGGACCAGCTGGCCGCCCTCGTCACCGAGCACGAGGTGGTCGAGGTGATCGTGGGCCTGCCGCGAACGCTCGCCAACCGGCAGGGTCCGGCGGCCGAGCTGGCCATCGCGTATTCTGAACGCCTGGCCGGGCGGATAGCGCCCGTGCCGGTCCGGCTGGGTGACGAGCGGCTGACCACGGTCACCGCATCCCGCATCCTCTCCCAGCGCGGGGTCAAAGGCCGCAAACAGCGTGCGGTGGTCGACCAGGCCGCCGCCGTCGAGATCCTGCAGGCCTGGATCGACGCCGTCGCTGCGCACCGCGCCCGGGAGGGAGACCGATGAACGAGCAGCCACCTGAGCCCCCACGCGGGCGCCGGCGACTGCGCGAGCCGGAAGCGGCCACCCCGCCGCCGTCCCGGCCCGCCGCGCGCCGCGCCGACCCGCGGGCCGCGGAAGCCCGCCGCACGCCGAGCGGGCAGCACGAGCTGCCGCCCCGCCGCGGGCAGGCACCCAGCGGCGAATACGACCTGCCCCAGCCTTCGCGCCGGACCCGGCGGGAAGAGCCGCCGGGCTACGACCCGCGCCGCGGCGCGCCGCAGCCCGGCCGTCGCCGCCTCGAGCCGCCGGCCACGCTGACCCCGGCCGACGCCGACCTCGACCCGCAGGAGCGACGGGCCGCCCCGGCCCGCGCCGCCCACGCCCGGCACGGCCTCGACGAGGGCTCCGAGATCGAGCAGCCGGCTCCGCGCCGGCGTCGTGGGGCTCCCGAGCCCGATGAGGGCCCGGAGATGGAACAGCCCGCTCCGCGCCGGCGTCGTGGGGCTCCCGAGCCCGATGAGGGCTCCGAGATCGAGCAGCCCGCCCCGCGTCGGCGTCGCGCGGGTCCCGAGCCCGACGAGGCCGAGGACGGGCCGCCCCGGCGTCGCGCCGTGCCCCAGCGGATCGAGCCGGCGCCCGCACGGCGGCGGCGCGCCGATCCCGACGCGGCCGAGCCCCCGCCGGGCCGGCGTGGCCCGGCACCCGAGCCGGCGGAGGCCGCCGGTCCGCCGGTCCGCCGCCGGGCCACTCCCGACGCGGCCGAGGCCGTCGATTCGCGGCGGCGCCGCGCGGTGCTCGATCCCGATGCCGACCCGCGTCGCGAACCGCCCGTGCGACGGGCCGTCCAGCCGGGTGACCGCTCCGCAGGCGTGCCCGAACCCGGCGCCGAGCCGCGCCGCCGCCCGCCGGCGCCCCCGGCGCGCGAAGAGCCGGTGACCGACGTCCTGCCCGCGCTGGCCCCGCCGCCCCCGGCCGAACCGCCGAGGGCGCCGCAGGAGGAGCCCGGGCTCCTCGCCGAGGACGACGAGTACGCGGACTACGACGAATACGACGACTACGAGGACTACGACGAGTCGGAGTACGACGAGGAGTACGACGACTACGCCGAAGAGCCGCGAAAGCCCCGGAAAAAGGGTAAGCGCGCCCTCGGCTGGGTCGCCGCGATCGCGGTGATCGCCCTGCTCGCCGGCGGCGCCTGGTACGGCTTCAACAGGTTCTTCGGCTACGACGACTTCGAGGGCGCCGGCAACGAGGACGTGCTGTTCCAGGTGGACGACGGCGACACGACGTCGGCCATCGGCGCCAAGCTCACCACCGCGGGCGTCGTCGCCAGCGGCAAGGCGTTCGTGAAAGCCGGCGAGGGCAACCCCAAGCTCGCCCGGGTCCAGCACGGCTTCTACGTGATGAAGTCGCACATGTCCGGGGCCAGCGCGGTCGATCGGCTCACCACCCCGGCCTCGCGGGTCGGGCAGCTGGAGATCCGGCCGTACACGCAGTTCGACGACATCACCCAGCCCGACGGCAAGGTCACGCCCGGCGTGTACAGCCTGATGGCGAAGGCGTCGTGCGCGCAGCTCAACGGCAAGAGCACCTGCGTCTCGGCGGACGACCTGCGCAAGGCCGTCGACGCGGCGGACCTGAAGCAGCTCGGCGTGCCGGACTGGGCGATCGAGCCCGCGAACAAGGCCGACCGCAAGGACCGCAGGCTGGAAGGCCTGATCGCGCCCGGCGTCTACGACGTCAAACCCGGGTCCACCGCGCCGGAGATCCTCGGGCAGCTGGTGCACAGCTCGGCCGAGGCGATCCAGAACGCCGGGCTGACCCCGCAGTCGACCGGTCCGGGGATGACGCCGTACCAGACGCTGATCATCGCCTCGATCATCGAACGCGAGGCGGTGAAGGCCGACTTCGGCAAGCTGTCGCGGGTCATCTACAACCGGCTGAAGATCAACATGCGGCTGCAGATGGACTCCACCGTCAACTACGTCCTCGACCGGCCGACGCTGCTGACCGACGAAACCGAGCGGGCGAAATCCGGTGCCTACAACACGTACAAGAACACCGGGCTGCCGCCGACGCCCATCGCGGTGGCGAGCCCGGACGCGATCAAGGCCGCGGTGAAGCCGCCGGACGGTGAGTGGATGTACTTCGTCAAGTGCGAGAAGAACGGCCTCTCCTGCTTCGCCGTCAGCAACGACGAGCACAACCGCAACCGGGACCTGGCCAAGGCCCGCGGTGTCATCTGAGGTCCGGAAGGCCGCGGTGCTGGGCAAGCCGGTGGCGCACTCGCTGTCCCCGGTGCTGCACGGCGCCGCGTTCGCCGCGCTCGGCCTGACCGGCTGGACCTACGAGCGGATCGAGACGAGCGCCGAGGAGCTCCCGGGCCTGGTCGAACGCGTCGGCCCGGAGTGGACCGGGTTTTCGGTCACCATGCCGGGCAAGCGCGCGGCCCTGGACCACGCGGACGAGGTGACGCCGCGTGCGGCCGCCGTCGGCGCGGCCAACACGCTGGTCCGCACCGCGCGGGGCTGGCTCGCCGACTGCACCGACGTCGAAGGTGTCACCGGCGCGCTGCGCGCCGCGGGCGGCTACGAGCCGGCCCCCGCGGACACCGCGGTCGTGCTCGGCGCGGGCGGGACGGCGGCGGCGGCGGTCGTCGGGCTCGCCGCCCTCGGGGTCCGGCAGGTGCGGCTGGTCGTGCGCGAACCCGCCCGGGCCGGCGAAACGCTCGATGCGGCGAAGCGGGCCGCGCTCGACGTCGACGTCCTGCGCTGGGCCGAGACGGACTTCGCGGCCTTGGGGTCCGCCGCGGTACTGGTGAACACCGTCCCGCCGGACGCGGTCGCCGCGCACGTCGCCGACCTCGCCGCGGTCGAGCACGTCCTCGACGTCATCTACCACCCGTGGCCGACACCGCTCGCCGAAGCGGTCGCGGCGCGCGGGGGCCGGCTGGCGACGGGGCTGGACATGCTGCTGCACCAGGCGTTCGGCCAGGCCGAGCACTTCACCGGCCGCCCGGCCCCGCGGGCGGCGATGCGGGACGCGCTGCGCGCGGCGACGGGCAACCTGTTGCCGCTGCCGATCGAATAAACCGCTTGCGCGCGTTGATAATCTGGTCGACTGCCTTGCTGAAGGGGGTCTATCGGAATGGCCGGTCAAGAAGCGCTGAGCGACGAAGAGGTCCGGAAGGCGTGGGTCGGCGAACCGCCGAAGCTCAACTCCACCGTCACGCTCGCCGACTACGACCCGGAGTGGCCGCGGCTCTTCGAGCGTGAAGCCGAGCGGATCCGGGACGCGCTGGGGGAGCGGGTGCTCGTGCTCGAGCACGTCGGCTCGACGTCGGTGCCGGGGCTGTGCGCCAAGCCGATCGTCGACATCCTCCTGGAGGTGCCGGACTCCGCCGACGAGGACACCTACGTCCCGGCGCTGGAGGCGGCCGGCTACCGGCTCGTCATCCGCGAACCGGACTGGGAGAAGCACCGCTGCTTCAAGGGCCCGGACACGAACGTCAACCTGCACGTCTACTCGCCGGGCAACGGCCAGACGCCGCGCTACCGCCTCTTCCGCGACCGCCTGCGCTCGCACCCGGAGGAGCTTGAGCTGTACGCGGCGAAGAAGCGTGAACTCGCCGCACGGGAGTGGAAGTACATCCAGCACTACGCCGACGCCAAGACGGAAGTGGTCGAGGAGATCCTCGGCCGCGCGCGGGCCGAGCAGGACGACGGCCACAGCGAGGCCTACGCCGAGCACGCGGAGAAGTCCGTCACCAACGCCTTCTACGACCGGCCGGCGATCCTCGACCTGGCCGGGGACGTCGACGGGCTGAGCGTGCTCGACGCCGGCTGCGCGGCCGGGCACCTGAGCGCGCTCCTGGCCGGCCGGGGTGCCGACGTCCTCGGCGTCGACTCGAGCGCGGGCATGATCGCCGTCGCGCGCCGCAAGTTCGGCGACGTCGCCCGGTTCGAGGTCGCGGACATCGCCCGGCCGCTCGCCGTGCCGGACGCCTCGATCGACGTCGTCACCGCGTCGCTCGTGCTGCACTACCTGGCGGACTGGGGCCCGGCACTGGCGGAGTTCCGCCGGATCCTCAAACCCGGTGGGGCGCTGGTGTTCTCGGTGCACCACCCGGGCGAGGACTGGCGGTGGTTCGGCAAGGAGAACTACTTCGAGCTCGAGCTGCTGGAGGACGAGTTCCCGCCCGGCCACCACGTCCGCTTCCACCGGCGGCCGCTGAGCTGGACGTTCCAGGCGGTCCGTGACGCGGGCTTCGCGGTGGACCGCCTGGTGGAGCCGATGCCGCTCCCCGAGGCCGAAGCCGCCGATCCGAAGTGGACGGCGAATCTGCGGACCAGGCCGCGGTTCCTGTACTTCCGGGCGGTCAGTCCCGCTTGGCGAGGTCCTGGATGAGGTCGACGATCTCCCGGCTGACGGGCCGGAACACCCGCAGCCGGGAGAGCGCCGCCAGCCGGGCCAGCAGCGGGACGCTGCGCTCGACCAGCATGCGGCTGCGTTTCGTGCCCGCCGAGCGGTCGTGCACCCAGAACAGCACCACGCCCATCTGGTAGAGCCAGAGCAGCTCCGGCAGCTGTTCGCGCAGTTCCGGGTCGAGCTTGACGTCGGAGCCCTCGACGACCTCGCGCATGAGGCCGATCGACGCTTCGCGAGCGGCCGAGGAGTCGTCGCTGAACGGGCTCAGCGGCGACTCCGGGTCGGCCGCGTTGACGAAGAACTGCGTGCCGAAGCGGTGGTAGGGCTCGGCGACGTCGAGCCAGCACAGCAGCACGGCCTTGAGGCGGGCCGCGAAGCCGGTCTCGCCGGTCAGCAGCAGGCGGGCCGCGGTCAGGTGCTGCCCGGCCATCTCGTCGTAGAAGCCCTGGATCAGCTGTTCCTTGGACGAGAAGTAGTAGTAGGCGTTCCCGACGGAGACGCCCGCTTCGGCGGCGATCGCGCGCATCGTCGTGCGGTCGTAGCCGTTCTCGGTGAACAGCCGCATCGCGGTCGTGACGATCAGGGACCGCGTTTCCTCGCTCTTGGCCACGCGCTGCACGTTAGCGCCGCGGCCGTCAGGGGGCGGGGAAGGGCGGGGCCTGCGGCATGCCGGGGTAGGGCAGCGGTACCGGCGCCGGCGGGGGCGGAGCCAGGTGGCGGCGCCGGATGCCGTTGAAGACCAGGACGTTGAGCAGGTGCATGACGCCGAGGACGAGCGCCACCGTGCCGATCTTGACCGACAGCAGCTCGAACACCCCGCGCGTGGTCAGCTCCAGGGTGCTGCTGGTCAGGAACAGCGTCACGAAGCCGAGGCTGACCAGGTAGAAGCCGACGACCAGCAGCTGGTTGACGGCGTTGGCCAGGCCGGGGCTGTCCGCGAAGACCTCGGTGAGGAAGGTGCGGCCGTGCTTGCTCAGCGTCCGGGCGACGAGCACGGTCAGCGGAATGCTGAGCAGCAGGTAGAGCGCGTAGGCGACGACGATCAGGTCCATGGGTACCTCCTTGTTTTGAACGTGTTCAGAAGTACCGTAGCGCGGCTTTTGAACGTGTTCAAGAGGCCTGTGTCACGTCCGTCGTCACCGCGCTGCCGACCGCCCCCGGGGCGGCCGGGGCGCGGCGCGTGCTCAGCGCGGCATCGAAAGCCAGTCCGCGATGTCGGTGACGACGGCCGGGTCGACGTGCTGCGGCGACTCGTACCCGGCGGCGGTGGACGGTCCTTCGCCGCGGAAGAACAGGTGGTCGTCGGCGTCGTGGACGCGGATCGTGACGTCGGGGTGCCGGGCCAGGCCCTCCCGCCAGCGCGCGAGGTCGCCGGCCACGGTCACCTGGTAGTCGCGGCCGCCCTGCAGGATGAGGATCGGCTTGTCCAGCCCGGCCGCGGTCGCGACCGGGTCGTAGCCGCGCAGGTCCAGCCAGTACGAGGCCGGCCAGCCGAACAGCAGGTCCGCCGCCGGCGTGGCGGGCGACAGGCCGGGGTCCTCGACGAGCGCCGCCTGCCGCGCGACCGACTCGGCGGCCGCCGTGGTGGCCGGACCGGGGTTCAGCTCGGCCAGGTAGCGGGCGACCCGGACGGCCGCCCGGCTCAGCGGCAGCGTGTCACCGGCCAGGCTGATCACGCCGGCGACCGACGGGTCGGCGGCCGCGACCCGGGGCGCCGCCTTGCCGCCGCCACTGAGGCCCAGGACGAACACCCGCGCCGGGTCCACCTTCCGCTGCCGCCGGAGCAGGCGGACGGCGGCGACCGCGTGCGGCACGTACTCGTCGGCCATCGTGAAGCCGGCCGCGGAGCCGGCCTCGGGGTGGACGTGGGTCACCTTGTCGAACCGGGCCACCGCGACGCCGCGGGAGGCCAGCCCCCACGCCAGGTCCTTGAACGGCTTGTTGGGCCCGGTCGTCAGGTCGCGGTCGGCGGGCCCCGAAGCGAGCAGCACCAGGCCCGGCCACGGGCCACGCCCCCGGGGACGGGTGATCGTGCCGGGCACCGCGAGCGGGCCGGCGCCGACGGTGACTTCGTGCTCGGTGAACCGGTCCGGCTCGGCGTAGGACGGCGGCTCCCACGTCGTGCCCGACGGCGGCGCGAGCCGGAGGCCGTGCAGCAGGCCGGCGTCGTCGACCGACATGACCACCGTGAGGCCCCCGTGCGCACCGGTCACCGGGACGCTCACCCGGACCAGCCCCGCCTTGGCCGGCTCGCTCACCGGGCCGCCGACCGCCCGGACCGGCCCGATCTTGGCGATTTCCGTCTCCCAGCCGACCCGGAGCGTCTCGGCGGACGCCGCCGCCCGCAGCCGCGGCGCGAACAATGCCTCGACCTCCGCATAGCGTCCCGTGGCCGCCATGCCGACGACCGCCGTGGCGACCGCCGCCGGACCCGTACCCGTCATCATCCCGACCTCCACCGTTCTCATGTTTTGCGAACGGTATCACCTCATGAGACTGTTGGGCAGTGGACACTTTGGAACTGCTGGGCCACCCGGCGCGGCTGCGGATCGTGCACGCCATGCGCGGCGGGCGGACGCTCACCACCGCTGAGCTCTGCGCGCTCCTGCCGGACGTCTCGAAAGCGATGGTCTACCGGCACGTCGACCTGCTCGCCGCCGGCGGGATCCTGGAGGTGGCCGACGAACGCCGGGTCCGCGGCGCGGTCGAGCGCCACTACCGGCTGTGCCGGGAACGGGCGTCCGTGGACCCCGGGGCGGTCGCGTCGATGTCGCTCGACGACCACCGGCGCGGATTCGCCGTGGCGGTGGCCGCGCTGGTCGCCGAGTTCAACGCCTACCTCGACCGCGCCGACGCCGATCCGGTGGCCGACCCCGTCGGCTACCAGCAACACGCCATCTGGCTCGACCGGGACGAACTCGCCGCCATGATCGGCGAACTGCGCGCCGCGATCCTCCCCCGGCTGGCCAACCCGGCCGCCCCCGGCCGCACCCGGTACCTGCTCAGCCCGATCCTCTTCCCCGGCGAACCACCCGCCACCGAGGCCGGCTGAACGGCCCCACCTACTACGGTGAGGCCATGCGGATCGCCATTCTCGACGACTACCAGAACGTCGCCCTCACCTTCGGTGACTGGGACTCGCTCAAGGCCGACATCACGGTCTTCACCGAACCCCTGACCGACGTCGTCAAGCAGCTGCAGGGCTTCGAAGCGGTGGTCGCGATGCGGGAGCGCACCCGCTTCCCGGCCGCGGTGTTCGACGCCCTCCCCGACCTGAAGCTGCTGGTGAGCACGGGCCAGCGGAACGCGGCCATCGACGTCGCGGCCGCGCGGCGCAACGGCGTCGTCGTGTCCGCCACCGGCTACCTCGGGGAGCCGACCGCCGAGCACACCTGGGCGCTCATCCTGGCCGCGTCGCGGAACCTGCCGCAGGAGTTCCGGTCCATGCGCGAGGGCGGCTGGCAGACGTCGGTCGGCACCATGCTGCACGGCAAGACGCTCGGCCTGCTCGGCCTCGGCAGGCTCGGCGCGGGCGCGGCGAAGATCGGGCAGGCCTTCGGGATGGAGACCATCGCCTGGAGCCGGAACCTGACGCAGGAGAAGGCGGACCCGCACGGCGTCACCGCGGTGACCAAGGACGAGCTGTTCGCCCGGTCGGACGTATTGTCCATCCACCTGGTCCTCGGCGAGCGCACCCGCGGCCTGGTCGGGGCGGCCGAGCTCGCCGCGATGAAGCCGACGGCGCTGCTGGTGAACACCTCTCGCGGCCCGATCGTCGACGAAGCGGCGTTGGTGGACGCGTTGCGGCGCAAGGAGATCCGCGCGGCCGCCCTGGACGTCTACGACACCGAGCCGTTCCCCGCCGACCATCCACTGAGGACACTGGACAACGCGGTCCTGACGCCGCACATCGGCTTCGTCGCCCGCGAGGTCTACGAGATCTTCTACGGCGACGCGGTCGAGGACATCGCGGCCTACCAGGCGGGGGAGCCCATCCGCGTCATGGCGGAGTGAAGAAGGTGTGCGGCCCGCCGGGGCCCGAGGTCCCCGCACCGGCCCTGCGGCGGGCCTGCACCTCTTGATGACACCACTTCGGCGAGGGCGGCGGCAGGGTCTTTGGACCCTGCCGGTGGCGTCCGTTCGGCTGGTCGGCCCGCCGCGGCTGGTCGTGAGTGAGAAACCGGGTGCTGACCCGGTTTCCCGCTGACGACCGCGTCAGGGGAATGGCACGGTCACCAGGGCGCCCGAGGCCGCGCAGGCCTTGCCGGTCGCCGCGCCCGCGGCGAAGAACGCGTCCGGCTGCCGCAGTGGCGAGCCGGCCGGCGGCAGCCGGTCCGCGCCGGGACAGCTGATCGGCGCGGAGCCGCGTCAGCTCGCCGGCGCCGTCCGCGCCCGGGCCGCCGAAGTTGACGAACAGCGAGCCGGGCCGCCGTCCCGGGTCACCCGCCGGCAGCCGGATCACCGACCTGCAGCACCGGGACCGCGGCGCCGTTCGTGCCGAGCGCCGGGGGTACCTCAGGCGCTTGCGGGGAGAGCGTGGGCGGGGCAGGCGGCGAGCAGCAGGAGGGCGGCGAGGAAGAACCGCTTCACGCGCCCAGTTCCGCCAGGACGGCGTCGGTGTAGCGCGGCCAGACCTCGGCGGCCCACGGGCCGAACGCGCGGTCGGTCAGCGCGACGCAGGCCGCGCCCGCGTCCGGGTCGACCCAGAGGAACGTGCCCGACTGGCCGAAGTGGCCGAAGGTCCGCGGCGAGCTGTTCGCGCCGGTCCAGTGCGGGCTCTTGTGGTCGCGGATCTCGAAGCCGAGGCCCCAGTCGTTGGGCTTCTGGTGGCCGAACCCGGGCAGCACGCCGGACAGCCCGGGGAACACGACGTTCGTCGCTTCGGCCACCGTGGCCGGGTCCAGCAGCTTCGGGGCCTGCAGCTCGGCGGCGAAGGCGGCCAGGTCGTCCACAGTGGACACCGCGCCGGCCGCGGGCGAGCCTTCCAGCGTGGTCGAGGTCATGCCGAGCGGGGCGAACAGCGCTTCGGCCTGGTACTGCGCGAACGGGATGCCGGAGTGCTCGGCCAGCGCGTCGGCGAGTTGTTCGAACCCGGCGTTGGAGTAGAGCCGCCGCGTGCCGGGTGCGGCCATCGCCTTGTGCGCGTCGAAGGCGAGCCCCGAGGTGTGGGCGAGCAGGTGCCGCACGGTCGAGCCCTCGGGCCCGGCCGGGGTGTCGAGCTCGACGACGCCCTCTTCGACCGCGATGAGCGCGGCGTAGGCGGTCAGCGGCTTGGAGACCGAGGCCAGCCGGAACGTGCGCGCGGTGTCGCCGTGGCTGCCCACGACGCTCCCGTCCGCCGCCACCACGGCCGTCGCGGCGTTGTCCACCGGCCACTCGTCGATCAGGCGCACGCTCTCCATGGGCCCCAGCCTACGAAACGCCGCGAAGGCCCCCGCACCGGCTGTCGGGGAGCCGGTGCCTG
>NZ_JBHVXZ010000149.1:0-21220 GCF_042881395.1 Amycolatopsis sp. NPDC058278
CGGGGTCACCGGCGGCCGGGCAGCCTCCCGACGACCCCGCGGCGGCGTCCCGGCTCCGGGAGGGGCGTGGTGCCCACCCGCAGCACGATGTCCAGCACCGCCGCCTGCTGTTCGCCGGCGGCATTGGCGAAGCCGGGTGACGCCGCAACGGCGCGGCGGAGGTCGTCGGGATCGGCGGTGCCGCTGTCGAACCCGCTGACCCGGGTGACGTCGATGGGGCCTCGGCACGGTGTTTCCACGCGAAAGTTCTCCTGCTGTTCGGACGGTGCGTAACCCGTTATCGCTCCGTTACCACCTCTGCGTTACCGTCCCCTTGTCCCTCGGACAGGTGAGAAGGTGGGCTCGGCACCATGACGAAGTGGCCCCGGTGGTTCGACCTCGACTGGAACAGCGACGAGCTCAGGCCGGACGAGCAGGCCTTCCTCGCCGCACTCCAGCAGGCGAGCGCGCAGTGGGATTTCGAAAACACGGCCAGCTGGGCGGCCCGGGACGAGTACGAGCACCCCTGCCTGATCGCCGTCGTGACGCTCTCCGATCCTGTCAAAAACGTCATGCGGGCCGAGTTCGGCGTCCACTACCGGGACGGGCGCGCGCAAGGTGACCTGCTGCACAGCTGCCTGCACGAGCTCCCGGACGAGCCGACGCCGTCCGGCCTCGACGTGACCGGCAGCCCCGAGGAAGTGGCGGCCGCGTGCGCGGCCTGGTTCGAGAAGACCCTCCGCAGGCCCTTCGTTTACCAGGAATGGCAGCGCGAACCCCTCGGCCGGCGCCACGCCGAGACCCGGAAACCGGCCGGCAACGGGAAGGCGCCGGTCCGGTTCGCCGAGTCCGCCGCCACACCCCGTCGGCGCCTGTTCCGCGAGGGCTTCGTCTTCGGCCGCTTCCGGTTCAGGGGCAACGAGGACCCGCCTTCCCGCGAACGACGCGTGCGCTGAGTGCGGCACCGCTGCCACACTCAGCGCACGCGGCGCCAATCGGTCAGACGCGGCTCCACTGCTGGTTCGCCTGGCCGTTGCAGGTCCACAGGATCGCGTGGGTTCCGTTGGCGGTCGCGGCCCCTTCGACGTCGAGGCACAGTCCTGATTGGACGTTGCGGATCGTGCCGTCCGAGCCGAGCGTCCACTTCTGGTTGCTCTGGCCGGTGCACGAGCGGCTGAAGACGCGCGCTCCGCTGGTCGTGCCGTCGAGGCACTTGTCGCCGAAGACGCGGATTTCGCCGTTGTCCCAGGTGGTCCACAGCTGGTTGGCGGCCGTCTGGCAGTCCCAGATCAGCGTGCCCGCGCCGGAGGCGGTGGAGCCGTTGTCGACGTCGAGGCAGCGATTGGCGCCCGCACCGCGCAGCCGCGACGTCGTGGCGGCGAGCGGGGTGCCGCCGGAGACGCGGTAGGCGGCGGCTCCGTGGGCGGGCACGCTCGCGCTGATCGAGCCGCTGCTCGCCGAGGTGCCGCCGGTCCACAGGTCGGTCAGGGTGAACGAGGTGCCGGAGAGGCCGATCTGCGCCGCGGTGGTGCTGATGGTCGTCGTGCCGCTGCCGCGGTTGAGCAGGCCGACGGCGACGGACCCGTCGGCCAGCGGCTTGGCGAAGACCTCGACGTTGCCGTCGTCGCGGACCCGGCGGCCACCGGCGCCGAGGCGGTCCTGGTCGACCGCCAGCAGGCGCGGGTTGCGCAGGACGGCGCTGATGTCCGCGGACATGGTGCGGATGTCGTTACCCGCCATGAGCGGTGCCGCCATCAGGGCCCACAGGGCGAAGTGCGCGCGGGATTCGGTCAGCGACAGGCCGGGACGGCCGACGACGAGCATGTCGGGGTCGTTCCAGTGCCCGGGGCCGGCCTGGGCGGCCAGCGGGGCGGTGACGTCGAGGACGTTGCCGACGCCCATGGGGTAGCTGTTGGTGTTGCCGTTCTGCCAGATGTCGAGCAGGTCTTCGGTGGTGCGCCACAGGTCGGCGACCTGGCCCCAGTCGTACTTGTCGCCGGTGATGGCGTGGTAGCTGTTGGGGTTGATGCTGTACACGATGGGCCGGCCGGTGCCGCGCAGGGCGTCGCGCATCAGGCCGAAGCGGCTGACCTGCTCGTCGCGGGTGCCGGCGGGGGAACACCAGTCGTACTTGAGGTAGTCGACGCCCCAGGAGGCGAACGTCCGGGCGTCCTGGGCTTCGTGGCCCTGGCTGCCGGTGGAGCCGGGGTAGGCGCCGCCGCGCTGGGCGCACGTGCGGTCGGTGGGGACCTGGTAGATGCCGAACTTCAGGCCGCGGGCGTGGATGTAGTCGCCGAGGGCCTTCATGCCGCTGGGGAACTTCGAGGCGTTGCCGCGCAGATTGCCCTGGGCGTCGCGTTGCGGGTCGAACCAGCAGTCGTCGACGACGACGTACTGGTAGCCCGCGTCGCGCATGCCGGACGAGACCATCGCGTCGGCGGCCTGGTGGATGGTGGATTCGCTGACGTTGCAGCCGAAGCTGTTCCAGCTGTTCCAGCCCAGTGGCGGGGTCACCGCCGGGCTCCCGGGCGCGGCGACGGCGGCGGCCGGGACCGCGGTGGACAACGACAGCGCGGCGGCCGTCGCGGCGAACAGGTGCAGGACCCGTGAACGGGTTCGAGCGGGCATCGTCGCCCCTTTCCGACGGGTGGACCGACAGTTAGCGTTAACATTGTCGGCCGCACTGATGGTCGCGAAACTTTCCGAAAATTTCGGCCTGGCTGACCCGGTGGCCCACGTATGTATAGACGAACGCCGGTAGCGCGTCCACCCTGCGTCCGCGGATCATTGCCAAAGGCGCACGCGCATGATTACAGTTCCTCGTCTGGGAGCGCTCCCACTGCAGTGACATCCGGGGCTCCGCCCCGGGCCGGGGGCTCCGCCACCCGGAGCCCCCGAAAAACTTCCGCCGGGCTCAACGACGAGGAGATGGCGAATGCGGGCAAGGAAATTCCGGGCTGGTCTGGTGTTACTGGCGGTGACGGCGCTCGGGCTGACGGCGGGTTCCGTGCCCGCGTCCGCCGCGACGTACGAGCGGCTGCTCAACGGCACCTTCGCCGGCGGCACCATCGACCCGTGGTGGGCCGGGGCCGGGACCACCGGCAAGGTCACCGGCGGGGAGTTCTGCACCGACGTCACCGGCGGCACGGCCAACGGCTACGACGCGCTGGTGGGCCAGAACGGCGTTCCCTTCGAGACGGGCCAGCAGTACACGCTGACGTTCGACGCGCACGCGACGGCCGCCCAGCAGATCTCCGCCGTCGCGGGCGAGGCCGTCTCGCCCTACCGGCAGATCTCCCGGACCGACCTCACGGTCACGCCCGCCACCCAGCACTTCACCGTCACCTTCACGTCCACTTTGGACTTCCCGAACGCGGGCAACGGCCAGCTGGCCTTCTGGTTCGGCGGCCAGGCCGCGAACAACACCGTCTGCCTGGACAACATCTCGCTGATCGGCGGCGTCATCCCGCCCGGCGGCCTGCCGCCGACGAGCGGCATCCGGGTGAACCAGGAAAGTTACACCCCCGGCCTGCCCAAGCACGCCACGGTGATCAGCAGCTCGGCGACGCCGGTGACGTGGACGCTGCGCAACTCCGCCGGCACCGCGGTGACCACCGGCCAGACCCGGCCCCGCGGCGCGGACGCCGCCTCCGGCGAGAACGTCCACGACATCGACTTCTCCGCCTACGACACCGCGGGCACCGGGTACACGCTCGTCGTCGGCACCGAGACGAGCTTCCCGTTCGACATCTCCGCGGACGGGCTGAAGAAGCTGCGCTACGACTCGCTGGCGTTCTTCTACCACCAGCGCAGCGGCATCGCGATCGACGCCCGGTACGTCGGGGCGACCTACGCGCGCCCGGCGGGGCACGTCAACGTGGCGCCGAACCAGGGTGACAACAACGTGCCCTGCCGGTCGGACCTGAACTGCGGCTACACCCTCGACGTCCGCGGCGGCTGGTACGACGCCGGCGACCAGGGCAAGTACGTCGTCAACGGCGGCATCGCGACCTGGGAGCTGCTCGACGAGTACGAGCGCGCGCTGAAGCTGGGCGACGCGAGCGCGCTGGGCGACGGGAAGCTGGCGATCCCCGAACAGGGCAACGGCGTCCCCGACATCCTCGACGAAGCCCGCTGGGAAGTCGACTTCCTGCTCTCCATGCAGGTGCCCGACGGCAAGCCGAACGCGGGCATGGTGCACCACAAGATCCACGACGCGCAGTGGACCAGCCTGCCGACCCGGCCCGACCAGGACAGCCAGCCGCGCCGGCTCTCCCCGCCGAGCACGGCGGCCACGCTGAACATGGCCGCGGTCGCGGCGCAGGCGTCCCGGCTGTGGCGGGCCATCGACCCGGCGTACTCGGCGAAGCTGCTCGCCGGGGCCGAGAAGGCGTACGCCGCGGCAAAGGCCAACCCGAACGTGCTCGCCGACCCGAACGACGGCACCGGCGGCGGGACCTACAGCGACAACACCGTGACCGACGAGTTCTACTGGGCGGCCGCGGAGCTCTTCGCGACGACCGGCAAGAGCGGGTACCGCACCGACGTCACCGGTTCGTCGCTCTACCGGGGGGTCAGCTTCAACACCCACGGCTTCGACTGGGGCTCGACGGGCGCGCTCGGCGACATCACCCTGGCCCTGGTGCCCACCGACCTGCCCGCGGCCGACGTCGCGGCGATCAAGTCGGCGATCACCACGACCGCCGACAGCCACCTCGCGCAGATGGCGGGCATGGGCTACCCCGCGCCCTACCGCACGGCCGACGGCACCTACGAGTGGGGATCCAACGGCCTGGTGGCCAACAACGGCGTCGTGCTCGCTCTGGCCTACGACTTCACCAAGCAGGACAAGTACCGCGACGGCGCGTTCCAGGCCATGGACTACCTGCTGGGCCGCAACCCCGCGAACTACTCCTACGTCTCCGGCCACGGTGACCAGGCGGTGCAGAACGTGCACCACCGGTTCTGGGCGCACGAGCTGGACCCGTCGCTGCCGACCGCGCCGCCCGGGGCGCTCTCCGGCGGGCCCAACAGCGGCCTGCAGGACCCGACCGCGGCCCGGCTGCTCACCGGCTGCGCACCGCAGCGCTGCTTCGTCGACGACATCCAGGCGTACTCGGTGAACGAGGTCGCCATCAACTGGAACTCGGCACTGGCCTGGCTGGCGAACTGGACGGCGGAGAAGTCGCCGTCCGCGGTCGACACGACCGCCCCGGCCGCCGCCGGCAAGCCCGTCGTCTCGGCGGTGTCCGCCACCGGCGCGACGGTGACCTGGCCGGCGTCCTCGGACGCGGAGAGCGGGATCAAGAGCTACGACATCGTCGGCGTGACCGGCTCGGCCCGCAAGGTTCTCGCCACCGTCACCGGAACGACCGCGACCCTGACCGGGCTGTCGCCGTCGACGGCGTACACCCTGGTCGTGGTGGCCCGCAACGGCGCCGGCCTCACCGGGCCGGACTCGGCGTCGACGCAGTTCACGACGCTGCCGGACGCCTCGGGCGGCGGCTGCTCGGTGACCTACACGGCCACCTCGTGGACCGGCGGCTTCACGGCCTACCTCACGGTGACCAACACCGGGACGACGACGTGGCCGACGTGGGCGCTGAAGTTCACCTTCCCGGGCAACCAGAAGGTGACCCAGGGCTGGTCGGCGACGTGGGCGCAGTCCGGCGCGGGCGTCACCGCCACGGCGATGCCCTGGAACGCTTCGGTGGCGCCGGGCAAGTCGGTTTCGATCGGCTTCAACGGCAGCTACACGGGCAGCAACCCGCCTCCGACGGCCTTCGCGGTGAACGGCAAGACCTGCTCGCCGGTCGCTCGATCGGCGAACTGACGGAGACTCCGCTAGCGTCACACCTGCGGGCAGGTGCGCCTCCTCCCCCCTCGGCGCATCTGCCCGCACTTTTCTGCCCGCATCCGGGCCTTGTCCCGGACCTGCTTCGCCGCGGTGCCCGGCGCCCCGCCGTCCGATGTGGACGGGATGATCACCCGGACGGACCCGGGTCATCGACCGGCGAGGCCGCCCATGATGGCGTCGATGATGCCCTGGTGGGTCACCGCGTAGGACTTCCGGTCGAACAGGCCGAAGCCGTACTGGCCGTTGTTGCCGTTGTCCCAGTAGACGGTGGCGGCGCCGTACTTCTTGGACGTCGACACGATGGCGCGCGCGAAGTCGGCCCGGTACCGGTTGCTTGACGAATCGAACGAGGACTTGTCGATGGCCCCGTATTCGCCGACGACGACCGGATAGCCCTTCGCGACGAATGCGTCGTGCACCAGCTTCAGCTGGGCGTCGAGGTAGTCTTCCTGTCCCCAGGTCGATTTCTTCGACGGATTGGTCGCGCCCCGGCCCCACTGGGTGATGTTGCCGTTTTCCTCGCCGGCGAAGTCCCACGGGCTGTAGTAGTGCACGGAAATCATGATCCGTTTTTCGGCGGCGGGGACGGACGAGGAGCGGAACTGGTCGGTGGGCAGCTTGAATCCGTAGTTCCCGGCGGTGTAGTCGATATTGGTGTTCCAGCCGGCGACGAGCAGCCAGCGTGAACTGTTGTTCCCGCCGGTCTTGCGCACGGTGTCGACGAAGATCTGGTTGTAGGCGTTGATGTTCGAGTAGCACGGCTGTGTCGGGTTGCCGTACTGGCCGTCGAACTCCTCGTTCATGGACTCCAGGACCAGGTGCTGGTCGTAGCCGGCGAACCGGGCCGCGACCTGCTGCCAGACCTTCTGGTACTTGGCCTTGATGGTGGCCTGGTTGCCGGAATCGCAGATCAGCCAGGAGCCGTTGACGGTCTTGTAGCCGTCGCCGTGCATGTTGATCAGCACGTACAGGCCGCGCTGGTAGGCGTAGTCGGCGACCTGCTGGATCCGGTTCAGCCAGGCGGCGTTGACCGAGTAGTTCGGGCCGGCGCCGATGTTGTTGAGGTAGGAGACGGGAATCCGGATGGTCTTGAACCCGGCCGCCTTGACTTTGTCGATGAGCGCCGGGGTGACGGCCGGCAGTCCCCACGCCGTTTCACTGGGCACGCCGTTGCTGCTGGCTTCCAGCTGATTTCCCAGATTCCACCCGGCGCCCATGTCGGCGACGATCTGCGAAGCATTCAGCGGAGTGGCGGCCGTGGCCGGTTCGAGCCCGGACACGCTCGCGGTGACGGCCAGTGCGGCGGCAAGGAAGACGGACCGGAGCTTCGTTGCTCTCGAAGTCATGACGGATACCTCTCGTCCCCATTGGTGGACATATTCCAACATGGTCGGTACTCGTCGTCAATCCTTCCCTGTGATGCTGATCTTTGATTCGAAAGAACGGCGATCGAAGAAATCGAATAATCGAAAGAATCGACAGCCATTCGACGCGAAACCGGCTCGGCCGCCCGGGTCTGCGGGCTGCTCGTGGCAGCACCTAAGGTGGAGGGGTCCGGTGCCGGACCGAGCAGAGGAGTGCGCATGCAAGGAGTGGATCCCTCGGTGCCGCCCAGTGGCACGGGGTGCGCGGACTGCGAGGCCGCCGACCCGCAAGGCTGGTGGTTCCACCTCCGGCGTTGCGCGGAATGCGGCCACATCGGGTGCTGCGATTCCTCGCCCGGGCAGCACGCCAGCGGCCACGCCGCCGCCAGCGGGCACCGGGTGGCACGCAGCTTCGAGCCCGGTGAAGAGTGGTTTTGGGACTACGGCGAAGAGGTGCTGTACGAATCCGGCCCCGCGCTCGCCGCTCCCGAACACCGGCCGCTCACCCAGGCCGTGCCCGGCCCGGCCGGCCGGGTGCCCGAGGACTGGACCCAGCACCTGCACCAGTGACCGGTTCACCCCGCGGGCGGTGAACGCCACCCGCGGGCGGGCCGGGCCCGGGTGCGCCGCCGAGCCCGGCTGACCCCGGTCCGCGTCACAGCCGGCGGAACCGTGCCTCCAGCAAGGCGAACACCCCGAACACGGCGATTCCCACCGCCAGCGCCAGCAGCAGGACCTGTCCGTACGGCTGCACGGCCAGCGTCTTCAACGCGGGATCCAGGCCGGCGGCCTTGCCGGGGTCGTAGCGGACGGCCGCCAGGACGAACATCGCCCCCACCGTGGCGTAGGTGATCCCCACCGCGCACCAGCCGATCTGGCCGAGCCGGGTCGTGGAGAGCCGGAGGGTGCGGGACGCGCCGCCGAAGTCGAGGTCGTGGAGGAACTTCTTCCGCGCCCCGCGGTAGGCGAGCCACGCCGCGATCACGATGACCAGGACTCCCGCCGCGATCACCGCGACCGCGCCCCACGGCCGGCCCAGCACGCTCGCGACCACCGACCCGGCCTTGCCGGACGTACCCATCGCCGTCTTGCCCGCGCTGTAGGCGACGAGGCCGTACAGCACCACTTCGACACCGCTGACGGTCCGCCGCACCCATCGCCGCCGGGGTCCGGCGTTCCGGTGGCCGGTGACCGCCTCGGCGAGTTGCCACAGCGCCAGCACCCCGGTGCCGGCGGCAACCAGCCAGAGCAGCCAAGCCCCGCCTTCGGAAGCGACGATCTGCAGCGCCCCCGCCTTGTCGGCCCGCTCGTTGTCGCCGAGCGCCACCTGCGCGGCCAGCCACGCGACGATGAGGTGCACCCCCGCATAGCATGTCAACCCGATCCGGGCAAGCAGGCTGAAAACTCTCAGTTCGGGCATGAAGGTGAGTTTTGCTCACCTTGGCCGGTTTGACCAGACACGATCGTGAGCGCGGGCGTCAGTGTCGGCGCCGCCGACGTAACAGGCCGAGAGAAGCTGACGATCTCAGGTGAGCCATCCGGTCCGCGGTGACCGGATGCCGGGGTGACGAGGGCGGAGAGGTAGCAGCGGTGGCTCTGTTCGGTGCTCGGGAGAATGCGGATCTGGCCGCGTTGCAGCAGCAGCTCGGTGCTGCGCACGCGACGATCGCGGAGTTGCGGGGCTGGGTCACCCAGCTGCGTGGTGTGGAGACTCCTGCCCTCGAAGCCGACCTGCGTCGGCTGCGTTCGGCTGTCGAGAGGTCGAAGCAGGAGAACGCGTCGCTGAACGCCTCACTCGATCAGCTGAGATCCGAGGCCGGGGCCTGGCAGTCGAGACTGGTCGAAACGCGGGAACTCGCGTTGCTGCAGGAAGTCGGTTTCTACGAGTACGCCCATCCCTTGGATGACGCCGTCGCCTACAAGGACGAGCTGAAGATGCTGCGCGAGCGGATCAAGGCCGAGGCGCGGGGCAGCGCGGTCAGCTGCCAGGTCGACTGGGCCGTCAACGGTTCGGTCAAGGAGGGCCAGAAACTCGGCCGCGACATGGCCAAACTCATGCTGCGTGCCTACAACGCCGAAGCCGACAACGCTGTCCGCGTGGTCAAGCCGCACACTCGTGAGGCGGTGAAGAAGCGCCTGTCGACCACCCGGGACACGATCGGCCGGCTCGGCGTGCTGATGCGGATCGCCGTTTCGGACAGCTACCACCGGCTTCGGCTCCGCGAGATCGATTTGACCTCCGACTACCTCGTGAAGGTCGAGGCCGAGCGAGAAGAAGCCCGGGCGGAACGTGAGCGCCTCCGCGAAGAAGCCAAGGTGATGAAGGAGATCGAGCGGGAACGCGCCCGCCTGGACAAGGAGCGAGCCCACTACGCCACGGCGATCGCCAAGCTCGAAGCGAAGGGCGATCTCGAAGGCGTCGCACAAGCGCGGGAGCAGCTGACGTCGATCGACGAAGCCATCGCGGGGGTCGAGCTGCGCGCCGCCAACATCCGGGTGGGACACGTGTACGTCATCTCCAACATCGGGGCGTTCGGCCCGAACGTGGTCAAGATCGGCATGACCCGGCGGTCGGAGCCGCTCGACCGGGTCCGTGAACTCGGTGACGCTTCCGTGCCGTTCCGCTTCGACGTCCACGCCCTGGTCTTCTCCCAGGACGCGGTCTCCCTGGAAACCGAGCTGCACCGGCGGCTGAGCCACAAGCGCGTCAACCTCGTCAACATGCGGCGGGAGTTCTTCTACGCCACGCCGGCCGAAGTGAAGGAGGAGCTGCTCGCCATCCATAACGCTCACCTCCTCCAGTACATCGACACGCCCGAGGCCGTCGAGTGGCGCGCGTCCGAACCGAGCCGGCGCGGCGCCGGAGCGCCGGTGCTTTCGGCCGTGGCCGTGCCCGCGGACGGCGACCTCTCCGACGACGGTGGTGAGTGACCGGTGATCCAGCCACCGATGACCCCGGTTCGCTCGCCCGGATGGTTCACCGACCCCCTCGACGAACTGCTGATGCGCTACTGGGACGGGCGGCACTGGACGTTCCACACCGCCGAGCGCCCGGAGGTCGTCGCTCCGCGGGTCGAGCCTCCGAAGCCGCCCGAGGCGCCTCCCGCCCTTCGGCCGGACATCGCGCACGCGGTGAGCCGGGTGAGCGGACTGCTCATGGGCTCGATGAAGGAGGTCAACCTGCTGGCCGGCTTCCTTCGGCCCGAGGAGCGGGTTTTGGCGCTGACCGGCGCGCAGGGGGAGGGCTTCGGGGTTCTCGCGTGCACCACCCAGCGGCTTGTCTTCCTCTTCGTCGGCATCGTGCGCAAACAGTTCCTCGAGGTCGAGTGGAACCAGGCCAAGGCCGCGGTCTTCAACCGATCGACGAAGTTCCTCGCCGTGTACACGACTCGTCCGACGAAGCGCGCGGTCCCGGCGATGGCCGTCAAGGTGAGCAACGTGTCCGACGCCCACGCGATCGTCCACGCGGCTGAAGCGGCGTCGGCCGCGCCCCGGCTCGACATCGTCTGAGCGCGGGACGAGGACTCACCGCGTTCCCCCGGTCGCATCGCGAATGCATCGCAAGTTCGTCCCTCTGTGCCGCTCGCCGACCGGTTCTCGGCCTGCCTCACGGGTACGGTGATGCAAAACCTGTGCAACCGGCGCCCGGGGAGACCGCGTGAGCAGAACACCGGAGTCGCGGTCCCTGAGTTCGGGGGAGGTCGCCCGGGCCCTCGGCGTCTCGCAGGTGACGCTGCGGACCTGGGAGCAGCGGTACGGCATCGGTGCCTCCGATCGCGAGGAGAACGGCCGCCGCCGGTACACCGCCGATGACGTCGATCGGCTGCGGCGGATGCGGGCGCTTCAGGCCCAGGGCAGCCGGGCGCGCGATGCCGCCAGGTTGGTGCTGTCGCGGTCGGCGGCGGAAACGACCGTCGACCGGCGACGGCAGCGGATCACCGAGGCCGCCGAACTGCTCGACGTGGCCGCCGTCGGCGACCTGGTCGACGACGCGCTCGCGAGCCTGGGCGTCGCCAAGTCGTGGACCGAGGTCGTGGCGCCGGTCCTGCGCGCCATCGGGGCGCGCTGGGCGCGCACGGGCGACCGCGACGCGATGGCCGCGGAGTGGGCGCTGGCCGCCGCGGCTTCGGCGGCGCTGGACCGGCTGCGGGCGCCGGCGCCCGCGCGGGGTCCCGCGCTGTTCGTGTGCGGGCCGGCAGAGCGGCACGAACTGCCGGTCAAGATGCTCAGCGCGGCGCTGGGCGACGACGGCGCTCCGGCGATGTTCCTCGGCGGCCCGGTGTCGCTGGACGTCCTGCGGGTGGTGGCCGCCCGGTTCGCGCCGAGTGCGGTCGTCGTGTGGTCGATGACGTCGCCGTCGGCGGATGTGCGAACCTTGCGCACGCTGCACGCCGAGGGCGTTCCGGTGCGCCCGGCCGGCCCGGGCTGGTGCGGCCTGCCGACGGTCGGCGAGCCGCTGCCGCCGTCGTTCGCCGACGCCTTGACAGCCTTGGGGATTTGACGCCCTGCATCGAGTATGAATCGCAAAACGGCGGCTTCGACAGGCGTAGTCACGAATCTGCGCCTACGCTTGCGCACATTGCATCGTCTGTGCATCGAGAGGTGATCGTGGCCAGGGTCTTTCGCTCGGTCGTCCCGTCGGCGGTCGAAGACGTCTTCGCCTGGCACGCCCGGCCGGGGGCGATCACCCGGCTCACCCCGCCGTGGCAGCCGGTGCGCGTCGGCGCGGAGGCGGGCTCCCTGCGCGACGGCACGGCCAAGCTGGTCCTGCCCGGCGGCGTGCCGTGGGTGGCGGCGCACGAAGCGGACGGCTACCGGCCGCCGCACCAGTTCGTGGACCGGCTCGCCTGTCCCGTGCTGCGGTGGCGCCACACGCACCGGTTCGACGCGGCCGGCCCCGGCCGGACGGAGGTCACCGACCACGTCGACACCCCGGTGCCCGAGGCGTTCCTGCGCTCGATGTTCGCCTACCGGCACCGCCAGCTGGCCGCCGACCTGGCCGCGCACCGGCGCTACCGGCACGACCCGCTGACGGTCGCGGTGACCGGGGCGAGCGGTCTCGTCGGGACGGCGCTGACGGCCCTGCTGACCACCGGGGGACACCAGGTCGTCCGCCTGGTTCGGCGGCCCGCCGAGATCCCCGGCGAGCGGACGTGGCAGCCGGACGCACCCGCGGCGGACCTGCTCGCGGGCGTCGACGCGGTCGTGCACCTGGCCGGGGCCCCGGTCGCCGGCCGGTTCGACGACCGCCACCGCCGGGCCGTGCGCGACAGCCGGATCGAGCCGACGCGGGCGCTCGCGGAGCTGGCCGCGCGCACCGACGGCGGGCCGAAGGTGTTCGTCTCGGCGTCCGCGGTCGGCTACTACGGCCCGGACCGCGGCGACGAGCTCCTCAACGAGGAAAGCCAGCGCGGACAAGGGTTTCTGGCCGACGTCGTCACCGACTGGGAAGCGGCCACCGAACCGGCGTCGGCGGCGGGGCTGCGCGTGGTCCGGGTGCGCACCGGCCTGGTGCTGAGTCCGCGCGGCGGCCTGCTGCGGCTGCAGTACCCGCTGTTCGCCGCCGGGCTGGGCGGCCCGCTCGGCGCGGGACGGCAGTGGATGCCGTGGATCGGCCTCGACGACCTGGCCGACGTCTACCTGCGCGCCCTGACCGACTCCGTCCTCAGCGGACCGGTCAACGCGGTGAGCCCGGAACCGGTGCGCAACGCCGAATACACGCGCACGCTGGGCACCGTGCTCAAGCGGCCGACGCTGCTCAAGGTGCCGTCGATCGGTCCCCGGCTGCTCCTCGGCCAGGACGGCGCCTGCGAGCTCGCCTTCGCCGGCCAGCGCGTCGAACCCCGGCGGCTGACCGCGGCCGGCCACGAGTTCCGCCACCGCCGCCTCGCCGACGCCCTCGGTCACCTGCTCGGCACCGCCGGGGACCTGATCGAATCGGCCGCCGGAGAACCGGCATGACGACGGACTGAAGCGTGGGCCGGCTCAGTCTGTGAAGGCCACCCTCTCCGCGGCCACGAACGGCAGCAGGCGGTGGGCTTCTGCCTCGACGGCGGCCCGGTCGGCGTCCGGCAGCGGGCGGAACGGCGTCAGCCGCAGCTGCGTGCCGGACAGCGCCCAGCTGCCGTGCACGCGCCCGTCGATCAGGAACGCCGGCCGCACCAGTGCGCGGCCGGGCATGATCCGCTTCCGGTCTTCGGCGGAGATGATCCGCGTCCGGTCGGCGTGGCCGAGCAGGGCGTTGTCGAACGCCGGCAGCAACCGGGCGGGCGCCGGCGTGTCGGGGCCGGGCAGCGGGCCATCGGGCAGGTCCACCAGTTCCCGGCCGTGCGGGTCCCGGTAGCTGCGCAGCTCGGCGCGCATGCTGTCGACGACCTCGCCCAGCCGGGTCAGCCCGCTCCACGCCTGCACGTCCTGCACACCGGCCGGGCCGAACGCCGCGAGGTACCGGCGGACCAGCTCCCGCGCGCTCGCCGGCGCGCCGGTCTCGACGGCGGTGACCGAAACGGACGACCGGGTGCCCCAGGCGCCCCAGCCGGCGGTGGCCGGGTCGTGGACCACCGCGGTCCGCAGTTCCACCAGACCGGCCAGGATCCGTCCGTCACGGCCGGGGTAGCGCTCCGCCAGCCGCCGGGCCAGCTCGGCGCGGGGCATCGCCTGGCCGCCGAGGATCCGCCGGCCGGCCGCCACCAGCTCGGCGGTGTCCAGGCCCGCGGTGGCGCGGCTGAAGTAGGCCGCCCCCGCGGTGCGGTCGAGCACCGGTTGCAGCAGCGGCCGGAACCGGCGGAAGTCGCCGGCCGCGGCGAGGTGCTGCGTGCTGCGCAGCAGGCCCGACCGGACGACTCGGCGGCTCTCCAGCAGGGTGGTGAGCCCGGCCTGGTCGAAGTCCCGGATGCGGCTCCACAGGCCGACGAACGGCCAGTTCGGCTCCTGGGCCTGCATCGCGACCAGCCGCCCGAGCACCGCCAGCGGGGTGTCGCCGGTTCGGGTCAGCAGGAACTGCCGCTGCAGCAGAGCGCGGTTCAGGGCGTCGGACGACAGCACGGTCACGTCAGCCGCACCGAGACGCGGCCGCGATAAGCACGTTGCGGGTGATCATCGAGGTCTTCCCTCCATCGGTTCCGGTCTTCGAGGGGGACGTTAACCGGGCTTCCGGTCACTTTTCGTCCGGAACGCTTGCGAGGATGGGGACATGGCGAACACCAGCTCCCGCGCCCTGCGACTGCTGTCGCTCCTGCAGACCCACCGGCACTGGCCGGGTCCCGAGCTGGCCGGCCGGCTCGAGGTCTCCGAACGCACCCTGCGCCGCGACATCGAGCGGCTGCGCGACCTCGGCTACCCGGTCCAGGCGGCGCGCGGCACCGACGGCGGCTACCAGCTGTCGCCGGGTGCCGTGCTGCCCCCGCTGCTCCTGGACGACGAAGAGGCGGTCGCGCTCGCGGTCGGCATGGGCGATGCCGCGCAGAGCGGGATCGCCGGCATCGAGGAAGCCGCCGTCCGCGCGCTCACGAAGGTCGTGCAGGTTCTCCCGCCGAGGCTGCGCGCACGAGTGGACGCGGTCCGGGCGATGACGGTTTCGCCGGCCTCGACCGGGCCGATCGTCGCGTCCGGCACCCTCACCGCGGTCGCCCGCGCGTGCCGGGACGAGGAACGCCTCCGCTTCGGTTACACGGCAAGGGGTGCGGCGCCGGCCGAGCGCGAGGTCGAGCCCCACCGCCTGGTCGCCCAGGGCGGCCGCTGGTACCTGGTCGCCTACGACCTGACCCGCCACGACTGGCGCAGCTTCCGCCTCGACCGCCTGACCGGACCCCGGCCGACCGGGGCCCGGTTCCGGCCGCGCGAGCTGCCGGCCGAGAACGCGGCGGCCTTCGTGCAGACCAGCACCGGCGCCGCGGCACCCCACACGGTCCGGGTCCTCGTGCACGCACCCGAGGCCCGGGTGCGCCAGGTCGTCGGCCAGTGGGGCACGGTCGAGCCCACCGGGCCGGACAGCTGCCACCTCACGATGACCTCGGCCGGTCTGGACTGGCCGACCCAGGCGCTGGGCAACGTCGGCGCCGACTTCGAGGTGCTCGGGCCCCCGGAGTTCGCGGCGCACCTGCACGAATGGGGCAGCCGGTTCCTCCGGGCGGCACCGGCGGCCGGCTGACGCCGTCGTCCGGCCGTGCCGGGTGAGCGGGGTCAGACCACGGTGAAGCTCGCCGAGAGCGTGGCCGCCGAGCTGGTGCCGACGTAGACCTCGATCTTGCCCGGCTCGACGCGGAACCGGGCGGTGTTGTCGTAGAACCCGACGTCGTCCGGGGTGAGGGTGAACGAAACCGTCGCCGACGCGCCCGCGGCCAGGCTCACCCGCCGGAAGCCGCGCAGCCGCCGCACCGGCTGGACGATGCTCGCGACCGGGTCGCGCAGGTAGAGCTGGACGACCTCGTCGCCGGCCCGGCCGCCGGTGTTGGTGACGGTGGCGCTCACCTCGATCCGGCCACCGCGTGCCGGCAGGCGCGTGCTCGACAGCCGCAAGCCGTCGACGCGGAACGTGGTGTAGGACAGGCCGTGGCCGAACTCGTAGAGCGGCCCGCTCGCCAGGTCCAGGTACTTCGACGTGTACTTGTTGGCCGGGTCGGCGGGGCGCCCGGTGTTCTCGTGGTTGTAGTAGATCGGGATCTGGCCCACCGCGCGCGGGAAGCTCACCGGCAGCTTGCCGCCCGGGTTCACCACGCCGAACAGGACGTCCGCGATCGCGTGGCCGCCCTGTACACCGGGTGCCCACGCCTCGAGGATGGCGGGGGCGTTCTCGTGCAGGTACGGGATCGTCAGCGGGCGGCCGTTGATCAGCACGACCACGAAGGGCTTGCCGGTTTCCTTGATCGCGGCGACCAGCTGCTGCTGCACGCCGGGGAGGCCGATGTCGCTGCGTGCCGCCGCTTCGCCGCTCATCGCGGCGGTTTCGCCGACCACCACGACCGTCACGTCGGCGGCCCGTGCCGCCTGCTGAGCGGCGGCGAACCCGCCGGTATCGGTTCCGTCGACGGTGCAGCCGGGGGTGTAGCTCACGGTGGCGCCGGGTACCGCGGCCTTGATCCCGTCGACGACGGTCACCGGCGGCGTCGTCCCGGCGCCGGTGCCCAGGCCCGCCCAGGTGCCGTTGAGGTCGTAGGTCGCCGCGCCGAGCGGCCCGGCGACGGCGACCGAACCGGCGGTTTTCGCCAGCGGCAGCACGGGGCCGTCGTTCTTGAGCAGCACCATGCACCGCGCGGCGGCCTGCCGCGACGCGGCCAGCGCGGCCGGCGAAGGCGCTTTCACTTCGGCCGCTTCGTCGACGTACGGGCGCTCGAACAGGCCGAGCCGGAACTTGACGAGCAGGATCCGGCGGACGGCGTCGTCGATCTGGTCGCGGGTGATCCGGCGCTCGGCCAGCAGCCGCTCGGCGAACCGGGCGTAGTTGGTACTGACCATCTCCATGTCGACACCGGCCGGAAGCGCGGCCGCCGCGGCATCCGCGCCGTCACCGGCGAGGCCGTGCTGGATCAGTTCCTCGATGCCGGTGTAGTCGCTGACGACGAACCCGCGGAAACCGTAGGCGCCCTTGAGGACGTCGTGCAGGACGTAGCCGTTGCCGTGGGCGGGCACGCCGCTGATGGTGTTGAAGCTCGCCATCACGGTGGCGACGCCCGCTTCGACGCTGGCCTTGAACGGCGGCAGGTAGAGGTTGTGCAGCCGGTGCAGCGAGACGTCCACGGTGTTGTAGTCACGCCCGCCTTCGGCACCACCGTAGGCGACGAAGTGCTTGGCACAGGCGGCAAGCCGGTCCGGCGCGGAGTAGTCGTCCCCTTGGTAGCCCCGCACCTTGGCGACGGCGAACTGCGTCGCCAGGTAGGGGTCTTCGCCGTACCCTTCGGCAATCCGGCCCCACCGGGGTTCGTGGGTGACGTCCATCATCGGCGCGTAGGTCCAGTGGATGCCGCTGCTGCGCGCTTCCCGGGCCGAAACGGCGGCATCGGTCCCCGCGACGGCGGGGTCGAAACTGGCGCCCTGGGCGAGCGGGATCGGGAAGTTGGTGGTGTACCCGTGGATGACGTCGAGGCCGAAGAGGAGCGGGATCTTCAGCCGGGTCTGTTCGACGGCAAGGCGTTGCAGGGCATTGAGTTTCGCGGCCCCGACCACGGAGAAGACACCCCCGAGCCGCCCGTCGGCGAGGGCCGCGCGAGCGGCGGTTTCGTCGCCGACGAGCTGCAGCTGCCCGATCTTCTCGGCGAGCGTCATCTTCTCGAGCAGCGCCTCGACGCGCCGATCCCGCGCGGCGGCCTCTCCCGCGGTGGTCTCTCCCGCGGCGGCCGCGGGCGAGAGCAGTCCGAGGGAAGCCACCCCGCCGGCGACGCTGGCCAGCACCCGGCGCCGGTTCACCCCGCTCGCGGCCGAAGTTCCGTGACGATCTTGCTGCGACATGGCGGGGACCCTTTCGCGAGGCGAGCTCCTCTGACCGGTCAGGCCTGTTTCAGCGTAGTCACCGGCCGGCCGGCCGCAGCGTCAGCCGAAAACCGATTCCCCGGCCTCGACGTGCCTCGCTAGCCTGACGGCATGCCGATCTACCGCGTCCTGGTCCGTGGCAAGTTCGACCGGCCCACGGAAGCCGTCCGCGCGAAACTCCTGGCCAACGCCGGCACGGCCGGCCTGGCGGACCTGGCGTTCAGCGAAACGGGAACGCTCGCCTACAGCCGGCACCTGGGCGGCTTCAGCTACCGCGTGGCGCTGGAAGTCGCGGCCGGCGAGGACGCCACGAAGCGAGCCCACGACCAGGCCGAGCTGATGGCGATGGAGCTGCTCGAGGCCGAGAACTACCCGTACCGCGATCTCACGGTCAGCTCGACCTGCATGGACGACGTGAAGGTCAACCGCCGCTGAGCCGCAGTTCGGCGGTTCACGCGAAGTCCCTGCGTCGCACCACGAGATCGCCGATCTTCTCGGCCTCGCGGCAGCGACCGCCGAACTGGTCACCGGCCCGGCGCGGTGGGGTACGCACGCCGGGCCGGGAGCTTCATCAGGCGGGGACGAACTGCCACTGCTGGTTGGCGCCGCCGCCGGCCGTGTACTGCGCGACTTTCGCGCCGTCGCCGGTGTCCCAGTTGTAGTCGTCCGCCGCCAGCCCGCTGTCGTGGCTGAGGATGCCGAAGTACCCGTCGCCGGTGGGCCGCAGGTACCACTGCTGGTTGGTGCCGCCACTGGGCGTCCACTGCTGGAGCTGGAGCCCGGGTGTCGTGGAGTAGCCGTTGACGTCGAGCGCCTTGCCGGTGGGCACGTAGACCAGCGTGTACGCACCGCCGGGGGCGTCCTTGACCGTCCAGGCGCCGCCCCCGGTCCGCTGGACGGCCAGCGCCCCGTCGCCGGGCGCGTCGCCGGCGATCGCGAGCGGCTTGCCGCTGTTCCGGTTGACGATGCGGTAGTTCGTGCCCGCCACCGGCTGGCCGGAGATCTCGAAGCGGTCGATGGTGCCCCAGTCGTGCGTCGAAGCGGCGCGCTGGGTGCCGGTGACGCGCACGCGGATCGTGTGCGCGCCGGAGGTGAGCCGGGGGCTGGACCAGACCGGGACGTCACCGGAGCGGGTCGCCGAGTACTCGTCGACCAGCGACTCGGATCCCCCGTCGAGGGAGACGCCGACGATGCCGTGGCTCGGCGCGGTCACGGCGTGCAGCGTGACGCCGGTACCGGTGAAGCTCAGCGTCGCCGTGTCGCCCGCGACGTCACTGTAGGAGTTCGTACCGGCGTAGAGGCTGGTCTCGCCGGTCGCGTGACCCCAGCTGCCGGCGTAGGTCACCGAGGAACCGGCGTCGTCCACACTGGTCGTCGGAGTGCCCAGGGTGAGGTACTCGACGTTGTCGGTGAACGTGGTGTTGCCCGCCTTGGTGGTCGACAGCGTCAGGTGCACACGGGAGCCGGTGCCCGGCGCGGTGAACGAGATCGGCTGGGTGACCCGGGAGCCGAGCGGGATGGTGAGCGGGGTGCTGCCGGACGCGACGACCGCGCCGTCGGGCTGGTCGAGGTGCGCCGTCCAGCCGAGGGTGACGGACGTGCCGGCGAAGTCGTCGTTGAAGACGGTGACGTTCCGGGTGACGGTGCTGTTGTAGGCGTAGGTGTCCACCGCCTGCGGGAGCGGGAAGGCACCGTTCGCGTCCGACTTGCCGGAGGCCGACCAGTAGGGCAGGTCGATCGCCGCGACCGGGTTGAACGCGGCCTGGATCCGCTGGATCTGCGGGTTGCTCCACGGGGCGGGCAGGTTGTCCTCGCCGTAGACGGGGTGGCCGCCCTCTTCGGGGACGAAGTCGGTGCTCCGCACGCCGGGCACGAAGCTCGCCCAGCCGGACAGCAGGGTGTAGGGGCGCAGGTCGCTGGCGTCCTTGGCGCGCTTGGCCGCGGTTGCGGTGGCGAACCACTCGAAGCCCTGCTTGGTGTTGGACTTGTCCCAGACGTACTCGCCCTCGCCGTCGGGCCGGCCGGCCAAGGTGGCGCGCGCCTCGCCGTAGGTGCCGATGCCGTCGATGTAGTGGGAGTAGACGGCGAAGTTGCCGTTCAGCATGGTGGGGTACGGGTTGGTGTTCCAGGCGGTGTCGACGCTGACCGGCCGGGTGCCGTCGTTGCCGTTCATCGCCGCGTACAGGTCCTTCTCGAACGCCTCGGAGTCGAAGCTGCTGAGGTCCGCCTCGTTGCTCTGGCTCCAGCGGATGATCCCGGGGTGGTTGCGGTCCCGCAGGGTCAGCGCCTTCGCGTGGTCGACCATGTTGTCGTGCCCGGCGACGAAGTCCTGGCAGCTGCAGGTGCCGCGGATCGCGGTCTCGTCGATGACCATCAGGCCCAGCTCGTCGGCCACGTCGAGCATGTACGGGCTGGCCGGCTCCTGGTGAATGCGGACGACGTTGTAGTTGAGCCGCTGGTAGTTGTCGACGGCTTGCGGCCAGCCGCCGTTGGTGCCGGACGGGGGGAGGAAGCCGGGCAGCGTGTCGTAGGCGTCGCCCTTGCCGCCGTTGTCGATCCGGTCGTAGTCGGCGCCCTGCAGGCTGTCGCCGCGGTAGTTCACGCGGACGCCGTTGAGGTAGTAGTACTCGCCGTTCTGGGTGCTCTCGCGGAACCCGAAGCGGTAGGCGGCGTCGCTGGTGCGGCCGTCGTCGGTGGCCGCGTGCACCGACAGCCGGTGCAGCTGGGCGCGGTACCCGGCGCGGTAGGGCACGTTCGGCCACCAGTACGAGGCGGCGCCGAGGTTCCACGCCACCGGCCCGACCGTCACCTTGGCGGTCGAGTGGGCGGCCACGGTGACCGTGCGGCCGGGCAGGGCCGGGTAGCTGAACGACGCGCTGTTGTCCGAAGCCAGCGCACCGGACAGCGTCACCGACCGGGAGCTGCCGGACGTGTTCGTCACGGACACGTCGTAGCTGAGGCTCCGGTCGGCCACGGAGGTGCGGATGAACGCGTCGCTGACGTACACCGCCGGGTAGACGCGCAGGAACGCCGAGCGGTAGATGCCCTGGGGGATCGCCTCGGACCAGTTGGCGGCGTCGGGAACCAGGGTCTGGCTCCCGTTCTTCAGCGCGTAGCGGCCCTTGACGTGCACGCTGATCGTGTGGGTGGTGCCGGGGGCGGCGAAGGCGGACACGTCGAAGCCCGACGGCGTGAAAGCGGTGGTCCGGGTGGCGACCACCTGCCCGTCCACCGACAGCGTCGCCTCGTGGTTCACCGCGCCGAACTCGATCCACGCGGACTGCGGCTGCCCGGTGTCCGGCACCGTCACGGTGCGCGAGTACGTCGCCTCGGTCACGTCGGTGAAGCCCTGCTTGTACCAGCCGCCACCGGGCACGGTGATCGTGGTGGCCGCCCGGCCGGCGGGGGTGAAGCCCCACGACCCGGCCAGGTCGACGGAGGCGAGCGCGCCGTTGCCGGCACCGGCCCCGTCGGGGGTGGGGGAGGCCGCCGCGGGGGCCGCCTGGGCGACGGCAGTGGGCTCCGCGACCCACACCTGCGCCCCGGCCACGGCGAG
>NZ_JBHVXZ010000150.1:0-21074 GCF_042881395.1 Amycolatopsis sp. NPDC058278
GGTACGTCCACTTCCGCGTCCCCGATGTGACGGCCGCCGTGGCGGCGGCCCGCGCCGCCGGTGGCGCGGAAGGCCCCTCCTCGTGAGTGAGGTGCGTTGTCGGCCAGGCTCACCCGCCCGACACCAGTGGCCCGGCGCGACCCGGCCTGGCCTGGCGCGGCCAAGCCTGGCGCGGCCTGGCGTGGCGCGACCCGGATGGGCGCGGCGCGGCCTGACACGGCCCGGCCCGGCCAAGCCAGGCGCGACCCGGCCAAGCCCAAGCGCCCCAAGGTGGCCTTCGGCGCGTTGAACGACCGAAGGTCACCTTGGGGCGCATACGGCGCCGGCGTGTCAGGCGAGGGTGAACCGCGATGCCGCCTGCACTCCGGCCTGGAAGCGCGACACCGCGTCAAGGTTCTGGAGCATCGCGGCGATGTGCCGCCGGCAGGTCCGCACCGACATCCCCAGCCGCCGCGCCACGACCTCGTCCGTCAGGCCCTGGGCCATCAGGCGTGCGATCGTCTGCTGCAAATCATGGGCGATTTCGCCGCTGTAGCCCTGGTCCTCGGCCGCGTACGGGGTTGCGCCGTCCCACAGCTGGTCGAACAGGCCCAGGAGGAAACGCACCATGCCCTGGTCGCGGACGCGGCGGGCCGAGAGGTCGGCGACGTCCAGGGTCACCGCCAGCGACCGGTCGAAGACCACCGCCGCCTGGGGGACCCGGCTCAGCGTGCGGATGCGGGCTCCGCGGCCGGCGAGCTGTGTCAACCGGGCGCGGGCCGCGTATCCCGCTCGGCTGCGGTGGGGGCACACCAACCGGACGCCGACGCCGTCGCCCAGCACCGAGTAGCACGCGTCCAGCAGCTCGTCGACCAGGTCGTCGGCCGCCTCGCCCGGGTGCAGGACCACCAGCTCGTCGCGGCAGACCTCGGCCGCCAGCTTGACCAGGCCGCGGATCTCGGCGATCCCCTCCAATCGGTCGAGCGCTGCGCCCGTGACGCCGGCCGGGGCGCGGGTGATGCCGTCGATGCGCTCGCGCAGCCGGTCGGCCAGCTCGCGTCGCTCGTACATCGCGCGTTCCAGCGGCGTCACGACCAGCTCCGCGGCCGCTTCGGGTTCGCGGGGGACGAGGCCGCCGTCGGCGGCCGTCCGCAGCAGGTGCAGCTCCACCAGCCGGGCCGCGGCCGCCTGCACCGTGTCGGCCGGCAGGCCGAGGTGGGCCGCGGCGGTGTCCACGGACGTGATCCGGCCGCAGCGCGCCGCGTAGCGGTACAGCTCGGCTTCCGGGTCGGGTTCGGGCATGGAGAACGCCCCGGGCGGCGGGAGAGTGACCGTCGACATCGTGCCTCCAAGGCGGGGTCGGCTACTTCGTCCACCGTCGCAGCCGGTCTTCTCGGGGCGCTCTCACGCCGCTCTCGACCGGCAGTGGCGGGATGAGAGCGCGGTGATGGCCCGGTGAGTCCGGGCGGTGGTGTCCTCGGGAGGACAACGGTTGACCGCCGAAGCGAAACAGGGTGACGAAATGCCTGAATCCCCCATCCCGCCAGGGTTCCTCGAGATCCTGATCGCGCACCTGCCCTACGCGCTCGGGGACCGGGTCGCCGAGGACGACGACCTCGCCGCGCTCGGGCTCGACTCGATGGGCGTCGTGCAGCTCGTCACCGACCTGGAGGAGACCTTCGGCTTCGAGCTGCCCGACGAGCTGCTCACCGAGGACACCTTCGCCACCGCGGGCAGCCTGTGGGCCGCCGTCGCGGAGTTCGTCGCGCCGGAGCCCGCCGATGTCTGAGGCCGCCGCCCCGGTGCGGCTCGACCGGCTCCTCGCCCGCGGCGCGGCCGGCGATCCGGCCCTGACCTACAAGGACCGGACGCTGACCTACGCCGAGCTCGCCGGCCAGGTCACGCGCGTCGCCCACGGCCTGCACCGGCTCGGCGTTCGCCGCGGGGACCGGGTGGCCGTGTACGCGGAGAAGCGCCTCGAGACCGTCGTCGCGCTGTTCGCCGCCGCGGCCGCGGGTGCGGTCCTGGTGCCGCTGAACCCGCTGTTCAAGGCACGGCACATCGCCCACGTGGCCGCCGACTGCACGCCGGCCGTGGTGCTCACGACGGCCGAACGGCTGGCGACGGTCCGTGAAGCGGTGCCCGCGGCGACCCCGGTCGTCGTGTTCGGCGAGCCCACGTGGGACGCCTTGACCGCGGCCGAGCCGACAGCGGTGCCCGGCGCGGTGATCGACCAGGACCCGGCCGCCATCATGTACACCTCCGGCAGCACCGGCGGCCCCAAGGGGGTGGTGCTGTCCCACCGCAACCTGCTCGCCGGCGCCGCGAGCGTGGCGGAATACCTCGGCCACACGCGCGACGACGTCGTGCTCGCCGCGCTGCCGTTGAGTTTCGACGCCGGTTTCAGCCAGCTCACCACCGCGTTCGCCGCCGGTGCGCACGTCGTGCTCGTGAACTACCTGCTGCCCCGGGAAATCGTCCGGCTGTGCGCCCGTCACGGCGTCACCGCGCTCACCTGCGTGCCGCCGTTGTGGCTGCAGCTGGTGACGCAGGAGTGGCCCGCCGAGGCGACCGCACGGCTGCGCTACTTCGCCAACACCGGCGGCCGCATGCCCCGCGCCACGCTGACCCGGCTGCGCGAGCTCTTCCCGGCGGCGCAACCGTTCCTGATGTACGGCCTCACCGAAGCGTTCCGCTCCACCTACCTCGACCCGGCCGAGGCGGACCGCCGTCCCGGCTCGATCGGGAAGGCGATCCCGAACGCCGAAGTCCTCGTGCTGCGCCCCGACGGCTCGCCGTGCCTGCCCGGCGAGCACGGCGAGCTGGTCCACCGCGGCGCCCTCGTGGCGCTCGGCTACTGGAACGACCCGGAACGCACGGCGGAGCGCTTCCGCCCGGTGCCCGGCCCGGAAGGCCTGGTGCGGCCGGAAATCGCCGTGTGGTCGGGCGACACCGTCTACCGCGACGAGGACGGGTTCCTCTACTTCGTCGGCCGGACCGACGAGATGATCAAGACGTCGGGCTACCGCGTCAGCCCCGCCGAGGTCGAAGAGGCCGCGTATGCCACGGGCCTGGTGGGGGAGGCGGCCGCGTTCGGCGTCCCGGACCCCGTGCTGGGCCACCGGATCGTGCTGGCAGTCGCTCCCGAGGGCGACGCCGAGGCGCTTTCCCGGGCGCTGGCGAAGGAACTGCCCGCGTACATGCTGCCGCGGCGGATCGAAATGCTGCCGAAGCTGCCGCGGTCGGTCAACGGCAAGTTCGACCGCGTCGCGCTGCGGGAGGCGGTGAGCGCGGTGCCCGCCGGCTCCGAATGACGGCAGTTTCCTGCCACCGCGGGAGTGCTCGTTTCCCGTGGTCCCCGTGCGACAGTCCAGAAGCCGTGAACCGCAAGGAGCGATCCCCATGTTGCAAGCAATAGACCTCCGGAAACGCTACGACGAAGTGCAGGCCCTCGACGGCTTCAGCCTCGAGGTGGCCGCGGGCGAGATCGTCGGGCTGGTCGGCCACAACGGCGCCGGCAAGACCACCTTCGTCGAAATGGTGTCCGGGCTGCTGCGGCCGGACAGCGGCACGGTGCTCGTCGACGGCGAATCGCCGACGCGCGCCCGCGACCGCATCGGCATCTCCCCGCAGCACATCGCCCTCTACCGCCCGCTGACCGTGCGCGAGCACCTGGAGCTGTACGGCCGCCTGGCCGGCCTGCGCCGGGCCGCGCTGCGCTCGGCGATCGACGACCTCACGGCCGTGCTGCGGCTGGAGAGCTTCCTGAACCGCACCTGCGGCCTGCTCTCGGGCGGCCAGCAGCGGCGGGCGCAGGCCGCGACGGCGCTGGTGCACCGGCCGGCGCTGCTGCTGCTCGACGAGCCGACCGCCGGTGCCGACCCCGAGACCCGTCAGGCGCTGCTCGACGTGGTCAAGCAACGAGCAGGCGAGGGAGCCGCAGTGGTCTACACCACCCATTACCTGACCGAACTGACCGACCTGCAGGCCACGATCGCGGTGGCCGCCGAAGGCCGCGTGATCGCCCGCGGCAGCGCGGACGAGCTGCTCTCGGGCCTGCCCGGCGAGGTCCGCGTGCGCACCGCCGACGACCAGCTGACCGTCTCGACCACCGACCCGACCGGCACGCTGCTGGAGCTGCTGCCCACGGTGACGCGGCCGGTCGAGTCCGTCGAACTGCGCAATCCCAGCCTGGACGACCTCTACCACTCCCTGGCGGTGACCGATGTCGACGCGCACTGACTCCCTCTACCGGGCCGGCGCCCTGGTCCGCTACAACGCGACCCTGCGCCTGCGCGACCCGTCGCAGCTGATCAGCTACCTGATCACGCCGATGATCTTCATGGTGCTGTTCCAGCCGCTGTACGTGAAGGCACTCGGCACCGGCGCGGTCGAGGCCGTGACCGGGCAGCTGGTGATGTTCTCCGTGTTCGCCATGGCGATCGTGGGCAACGCGATCTTCGTCGAACGCGAGTGGCGCACCTGGGACCGGCTGCGCGCCAGCCGCGCCGCCCGCGCGGAACTGCTGATCGGCAAGGCCGTCCCGGTGTTCGTGGTGCTGCTGATCCAGCAGGGCGTGCTCATCATCTACGGCTGGCTCGTCGTCGGGATGCCGTTCCCGGTCTCGCCCGGCCTGGTGTTCGGGGCGATGTGCCTGTGGGGCTTCATGCTCCTGGCCATGGGCGCCGCACTGTCCACTGTGGTCCGCAGCCGCGGTGACCTGATCGTCGCCGTCGACCTCGGCGCGATCACCATCAGCTCGCTCGGCGGCTCGCTGCTGCCGGTGTCGCTGATGCCGTCGTGGGCGCAGGCGATCGCGCCGTTCTCCCCGGGCTACTGGGGGCTGTCGCTCATCCGCTCGGCCATGGCGGGCGACGCCGAGGCGATGCTGCGCCCGGCGCTGATCGTGCTCGGCATCGGGCTCGCCACCGGGGCGTTCGCCACCTACCGGCTGGCCCACGGCTGGGGCCGCAGCCACCTGCTCTGACACACCGGAAGGACCTGCCATGACGGAACCGGCACACGAATCGGCCGTGGCGCTCGTCGGGATGGCGGGGCGGTTCCCCGGCGCCGCCGACGTCGAGCAGCTGCGCCGCAACCTCGCGGCCGGGATCCCCGGCCTGCGGGACCTGACCGACGAAGAGCTCGCCGCCGCGGGCGTGGACCCGGCCACCCCGGGCCACGTCCGCGTCGGCGGCCCAGTGGCCGGCGGCGTCGAGACGTTCGACGCCGCCGCCTTCGGGCTCGGCCCGCGCGAGGCGGAAACCCTGGAACCCCACCACCGGCTGCTGCTCGAATGCTCGTGGGAGGCGCTGGAGCGGGCCGGCTACCGGCCGACCGATCCCGGCGTGCCCGTCGGGCTGTTCGCCGGCTGCGCGTTCCCCGACTACCTGACCCGCCACCTCCCCGATCTCGCCGCGGAACCGGGCGGCAAACCCCTGCTTTCCGCGGGCGTGGAGCGGGACTCGCTCACCTCGCTCGTTTCGTACAAGCTGGGCCTGCGCGGCCCGGCGATCACCGTGCAGACCTACTGTTCGACCTCGCTGGTCGCGGTGCACCTGGCGTGCCAGAGCCTGCTGACCTACGAGTGCGACCTGGCCTTGGCCGGGGGTGCGGCGCTGCCGCTGCCGCAGACCGGCGGCCACGTCTCCGAGGAAGGCGGCATCCTGTCGCCCGACGGCCGGGTCCGTGCCCTCGACGCGGCCGCGAACGGCACGGTGATGGGGTCCGGCGCCGCCGTCGTCGCGCTGAAACGCCTGGAGGACGCCCTCGCCGACGGTGACGTCGTGCACGCGGTGATCCTCGGCTCCGCGGTCAACAACGACGGCCGGGACCGCGCCGGGTATCCCGCGCCCGGGGTCGCCGGGCAGGCCGCGGTGGTCGACACCGCGCTGGCCGTGGCCGGGGTGAAGCCCGAGACGGTCGGTTACGTCGAGTGCCACGCCGTCGGCACGCCGCTGGGCGACTCGATCGAGCTGGCCGCGCTGAACCGGGTGTTCGGGCCCGGCCGCGCGGCACCGTGCGTGCTGAGCTCGGTCAAGCCGAGCATCGGGCACCTCGACCGCGCGTCCGGCGTCACGTCGCTGATCCGGGCGGCGCTGAACCTGCGCGACGGCGTCCTGCCGGGCACCGCCGGGTTCCGCACCCCCAATCCCGCTCTCGGTGACCGGTTCACCGTGCTGCCCGCCGACCTTCCCTGGCCCGCGGACGGCACGCCCCGCCGCGCGGGGGTCAGCTCGTTCGGCGTCGGCGGGACGAACGCGCACGTCGTGCTGGAACAGCCGCCGTTGCGGGAACCCCGGCCTTCGAGCGGTCCCTGCCTGCTGACGTTTTCCGCCGGTGACGCGGCCACGCTCGACGAGGTGACTTCGCGGCTGCGCGCCCACCTGGCTTCGCACCCGGACTCGGATCTCGGCGACGTCGCCTTCACCCTCCAGGTCTCGCGCGGCCACTTCGCGCTTCGCCGGGCGGTGGTGGCCCGGGACCTTCCGGACGCGTTGGCGGCTCTGGCCGATCCGGGCCGCTGGATCGACGGCGAAACCCGCCGCCGGGATCCGCGGTTCCGCCTGGTGGCGGGCAGCGGTTCGGAGTGGACGTCGACGGCCGCGGCCGCGCACCGCCTGCTCGCCGGGGACGACGTCCCCGCGCCCGCTCCCACGCGCGACGGCGCCCTGTCGGCGTTGACCGCCGGGCTGACCCGGCTGGGCATCCGGCTGGACGAGAACGCCACCGACACTCTCGTCGTCGAGAGCGGGTCGGCGCAGGAGTGGGTGCTCGAGAGCTTGGCCCGGCTGTGGATCGCGGGCTGCACGCCGGACTGGCCGGCTCTGCACCGCGGCGCTGCCCGGCGGGTCGAGCTGCCGCCGTACCCGTTCCAGCGCAAGCGGTGCTGGGTCGACCCGGTCGCCGATCCGCGCCCGGCGGCTCACGTGCCGTCGTGGCGGCCCGACCCGCAGCCTCTGGCCGGTCTCGAGAGCCGGATCCGCGCCGCGGGGCCGTGGCTGCTGTTCGCCGCCGATCCGGTCGGTGAGGCCCTCGCCGAACGCATCACCCTGGCCGGGTCCGAAGTGATCACGGTGCGGCCGGGATCCGGGTTCGAGTGCCTGGACACCGGCGACTTCGTCGTCGGCCCGGGCGACCTGCCGTCGCTGCTGCGGTCGCTCGTGGTCGTCCCGCGGACGGTCGTGCACGGGTTCGCCCTCGGTGGCTCACCCGGGGACGTCGAGGCGGCGGCCGGGCTGTGGCCCGGAATGGTCACGCTGACGTCCGGCGCCGTCGGCGTGCTGGGGCCCGACCTGACCACGCCGTCGCACGCGGCGCTCACGGCGCTGACCGCGCGGCACGTCGACGTCGGCGTTTCCGTGCCCTTCGACCAGGTCTTGGCCGCAATCCTGCAGGCGGAGACCCCGCTGGCGGTGCGCGGCGACCAGTCGTGGCGGCTGCACCACGAGCCGTACGAGCTGACCGGGCACGCCGAAGCCGAGGTGCACCGCGCCGTGCCGGACCTGGGCGGACGGCGGGGGATCCTCCTCGTCCGGCCGGATCCCGCCGGTCGCGCCCTGGCGGCTCAGGCCCGGCTGGCCCGGCTCGCCGGCCGCGGGCGGTGGACCACGGTGGTGTCCACTTCGGACCCGGCCCCGGACGTGCTCGCCGCGGTGGCCGCGGCCGACCACCTGACCGAGGTGGTGCTCTCGGGGGTGCCCTTGGTCCGGCCAGTCCTGCCCGGTGCGGTTGCCGAGCCGTCGGAGCCGGTCCGGCCGCGGCCCGCGCTGGGGACGCCGTTCGTGGAGCCGGAGCCGGGCCTCGAGCAGGAGGTGGCGGCTCGCTGGGCGGCCACGCTGGGCTACGAGCAGATCGGCGCGGACGACAACTTCTTCGACCTGGGCGGCCGTTCCGCCGGCGCGGTCCGCATCGCCGCCCACTGGAACCTCCCCGCGACGGCGGTCGTGGAGCTGCCCACGGTCCGGCTGCTCGCGGCTCGCATCGCCGGACTGGGCTGACTGACGCCGAATCGTCAGTCAGGCGGTTCGGTGCCGGGAAGCGACTTGGCGACCTGCACCAGCCAGGCCACATCCGCCGGGAGGTCGGCTTCCCGGACGGGGGGCTCAGCGCGCTGGCCGCCGGGTTCGCCGGGGGACTGGCCGGCTCGGTACCGGCGCAGCCCGGCGGCGAGCATCACGGCTTCGGCGTGGGCCGTCCTTCGTGGCCCCGGCAGCGTCGATTCGCTCAGCGCACGTCGGTAGTCGGCGTCCCGGCAGTGGCCGAGCAAGGCGCGACGGGCGTCCCAGATCTGCATGACCCGCAGGTGCAGCCGCAGGTCGAAGTGACGGTGCAGCGGTGACCAGCATTCGTCCCACCTCGCCAGTGCGCGTGCCGTCCGGCCGGCGTGCGGCGACGGCGTGCGGAGCCGGCTACCGGGCCGTGACGCCGGCAGGGACAGGCGGACCTGGGGGAAGGCACCGGTGAGCTCGGCCCACAGCGGATGGAGGCGCCGGTGCGCGTGGTAGGCCCACCACCAGGCTCTGACCTGGGACAACCGCGGCCCCCAGAGCGGGGCGGTGAGCCCGGACAGGGAAAGGGGCACGGCGACCGCGAGCAGCCAGCCGATGAGCGAGCCTTCCTTCGCCGCGGGCTGGTGACCGGTGACGGCAAGGGTCAGGTACGCGGCGTGGAGCAGGAAGTAGAGCACTCCGGCGAGCAAGCCTGCGGTGCCGGCCAGCAGCCCGCGGCGGATCCAGTGGTCGTCGGCCCGGCGAGACCACGTCCAGGACGTCTTCGCCAGGGCTCCGACGATGAACCCGGCGTAGATCGTGAACACCACCAGGTAGCCGGCGGCGAGCGAGCTTTCGCTGTAGCGCCCGAGGTGCGCGGCCGTGAAGTCGCCGGGGTCCGCGAGCACCGCCGGGATCACCATGAGCGTGAGGGTCGCCGCGAGCACCCAGGCCTGCCGGACGGTACGGCGGACGGCTTCCCGGTGCTCGTGGACCAGGAAGGCGTAGGCGCTGTAGCCGGAATACAGCCCCACGACGGTGCAGACGTGTTGCGTGGTGGCCGAGATCCGGGCCCAGAGGGGAAGCGGACGGGTGGCTTCCGCGCCGTATTCGAGCAAGCCGAAGTAGAGGCCGAACGCCACGAGCAGCGCGCACAGCCACGCGCAGACCAGCGCGTTGTTCCACGGATTGCGCAGCACGGCGCGAAGGAAGAGCAGCCAGGCGGCGGTGGCGCCCGCCGCGGCGACGACGGTGCTGTCGAGGAAGATCACCAGCGGGGCCGCCGGACGAGGAGGGCTTCTTCGAACCGCTTGTTGACCTCGGCGACGACGTCCGAGCGGCGTGGCCGGACACCCCGGCGCCGGACGGCGCCGGCCCGCACCGACATCAGCGCCGCCGCGATCTCGGCCACCTTCTCCTCGATCGCCGAATAGCCCGCCCGCTTGGCGAACCGCTCCGCACCTCGCACCGCCTCCGGATCCAGCTCGTCGAGCTCTTCGTGCGTCAGGTCGCCGACAGAGGTGCCGCGGTGCCCGAACAGGACGTGGGCGGCTTCGTGCATGATCACGTGCTCCCGCTGCAAGGGCGGCAGGGTCTCGTCGACCACGATCACCAGGTCCTGGGCGCGCTCGATGACCAGACCGCCCGCGCCGTCGCGTGGCAGCGCGGTGGCGAGCAGGGCGACGCGTTTGCCGCACCGGCCGGCGATCTGCTCCAGCAGCGCGTTCAGGTCGAACGGGACCGGCCAGGTCAGTTCGTCCAGCACACCCTCGATCGCGTGCCGCACGGCGGACAGGCTCGCCCCTGCCGAACGGAGGGGATCGGTCATGCCCCGGTGGCCCCGGGAGCGTCCAGTTGTTCGATGAGCCGGGCGACCGCGAGCAGGCTTTCCGGGGACAGGCTGCCGAGCCGGGCGTTGATGCCCGTGACGCCGCCGCGATCGGCGGCTTCCTGCAGGCGCTGCGCGGCGGCCAGTGACTCGAGCTGCTCGTCGGCGACCGCGGCCTTGTCGTCGTCGAGGAAGTAGGTCACCTTCACGCCGAAGAACCGGGCGAGGGCTTCGAGGGTTTCGATCTTCGGGTTCCGCTCCTGGCCGGTGCGCAGCTTCCACACCGTGGTGCGCGACTTCCCAATGTGCTCGCCGATGGCCTGGTCGGTGACGGTGTGCTCGCCGTCGCGAGCCGCCTTCTTGGCGATCAGGGTGGTCAGCGCTTGGTCCAGAGTGCGCCGCGGATCCGGTTCGGCCATCGTCCACCTTGTTCAGTAAACTTTACTTGACGCTCCTGTGGGGCTCATCCTAGTATCCCTGATGTCGCTTTCCGGAGTTCCGGGCGGCGACGCCAAGGGGGACGACGGACGTGTGGGGAGCACGTCCGTACTCAATGCCTGTGCGTGTCTCGCGCCGGGCGCTTCCGTGTGATGCACCGCTTCGGTGACGCTGCCGGTGATCGGCGCGTGGCCGGGACACCGTCCCGAATTCTCCCCTGCACCCATCAGAACAGGAGTGGATTCGATGGTGAACACGAAATCACGAATCGCGGCGGCGGTGGCACTCTGCCTGCTGACCGTGTTGTCGTTCACGCAGCCGGCCTCGGCCGCCGAGGAGTCGTCCGTCCGGATCACGGGCACCCAGTGGTACGCCGGCTCGCCGAACTGCCGGACGGTGTACCTGCGCTCGAACGCGAGCTTCTACTGGGTGGCCACGGAACTGGGTGGCGGCGACCGGCGGTTGCGCGCCCGCACCAACGGCGACAACGGCTTGGGCACCTGGGAGCGGTTCACCCTGCGCGGCAACGGCTACGACTACACCCTCCGGTCCACCGAGGGCAAGTACGTCTCCGCCGATGTGGGCGGTGACGGAACCCTGTACGCGCGGGCGAACGTGCCGGACGCGTGGGAGCAGTTCCACATCTACTCGTACTACGACATCGACTCCCACAACACCAACATCAACATCACGTCCGTGGCGAACGGCCGGTACGTTTCGGCCGACATCGGCGGCGACGGCACGCTCCGCGCTCGTGCCACGGCCCCCGACCTGTGGGAGGGGTACCGGATCTACCTGGTGGAGGACAACGCCTGGGCGTGCTGACGGTCGCCGGGCCAACGGGTGATGGGCCCGCCGCCAGGGGTATTGGCGGCGGACCCACCACGTTCGGGGGTGGCCCGGCTCAGGACCAGGGGCGGAGGGCGGCGGCCAGGTGGGCCAGGGTCACGTCCTCCTGCTCCAGCACCGCGAAGTGCCCGCCCTCCAGGACGTGGCCGCGGAACGGGCGGACCGTCTGCTCCCGCCACGCCAGCACCGATTCCACACTCGCGCGGACGTCGGTGGTGCTCGCCAGCGCCGTCACCGGGAGCTCCAGCGGTGGCCCGGGGACATACGCGTACGTGTTCTTCACCGTCAGGTCCGCGCGGATCGGCGGCAGGATGAGCCGCAGGACGCGGGGGTCGTTCAGGAACACCTCCGGTGTTCCGCCCAGCGTGCGCAGCAGCGCCACGATCTCCGCGTCGCCCATGCCCGCCACGATCGGGTCGTCCGGGGTCAGCCACTGCGGCGCCGGGCAGCCCGACACCACCAGCTGCACCGGCATCGAACCGCCACGGCGAGCGATCTCCCGCACCAGCTCGAACCCGACCAGCGCCCCCAGACTGTGGCCGTAGACCGCGTAAGGTGAGTCGTCCGACAGGACGAAGTCCGCCAGATCCGCGACGAGCGAAGGCATGGCCGTGTGCGGGGTGTCCTTCTGCCGCGTCTCGCGGCCGGGTGGCTGGACCGGGCACACCGTCACCCCGGGCAGCCGCCCGATCCACGAGCGGAACGCCGACGCCGAGCCACCCGCGTGCGGCAGGCAGTACAGCCGCACGTTCCCCGCCGTCGCGGGGAACGGCAGCCAGCGGCTCGCCACGGCCGTCGTCACGACTCCACCTCGAGCGCCACGTACGCCGGCGGCTCCTGGATCGCGGACAGGTCCGCCGCGAGCACCACGTGCGCGCCGTCCCGCGAAACCTCGCGGAACCCGCTGAACGCGTAGGTGATCTGCATCATCCGGTTGCGTCCCGTCTCGACGAAGTCCGCGCGCAGCCCCGCGCCCGCCGCGCGAGCCAGGCCCATGACGTGGCCCAGCAGCACCGTCCCGACCCCACGCGACATCACCCGGCACGACATCAGCATCATGTTGAGCCGCCAGTCCGGCGAACCCTTCTCCAGCAGCGCCAGGCCGATCTTGCCGTAGGAGCCGAACTTGTCGGTGAGCGACGCGACGAGCAGCACGTGGTCGTCCGAGGAACGCAGTGCGTCCAGCTCGTCGTAGGAGTAGGTCCGCCCGGTCGAGTTGAGCTGGTTGGTGCGGACGGTCAGCTCCTCCGCCCGCTGCAGGTCCTCCCGCCGGGCCGGCGCGATGGTGAACCGCAGGTCCAGGCTCGCGAGGAAGTCCTCCCCGGTGCCCGCGAAGTCCGCCTCGACGTCGTCGCGCGCGAGCTGGCTGAGATACATCCCGCGCCGCTGCGCCGACTCGTCGGTGACGAACCGCGGCGCGAACTCCGGACGCCGCAACACCTCGTCGGCCTCCAGAACGTCCACAGTGGTCACCTGCGGCAGCGCGAACGCCACCTCGGCGCGCTCGAACTCCTGGTCGTCGACGAACGCGAACGCATCCAGCCCCAGGTTGAGCTTCTGCGCGATCCGGCCGATCGACACCGACTTCGCGTTCCACGAGATGCGCGGGAACAGGAAGTACTCGTCCAGGCCGAACTCGCGCAGCTTCGCCATCGCGGCTTCGTGGTCGTTCTTGCTGGCGACCGAGTGCAGCACGCCCATTCTGTCGAGCCGCTTGACGTGCTCGACCACCCACGGCCGCAGCCGGACGTCGCCGTCCTCCAGAAGAACCCCGTCCCAGACGGTGTTGTCGAGGTCCCACACCACGCACTTGATCTTGCCCTGGACCGGCTTGACGGTCGCCGGCTCGATGAGACTGGTCACGGTACCTGCTTCCGGTAGGCCTCGGCGGCGATGGTCATCCGCTGGATCTCGGTGCTGCCCTCGATGATTTCCATGACCTTCGAGTCCCGGTAGAACCGGGCGACGGGGTAGTCCCCGCTGCAGCCGTTGGCGCCGTGCACCTGCACGGCCTCCGACGCGTGCTTCGCGGCCGCGGTGGAGGCGAAGTACTTCGCCACCCAGGTGGCCATGATCGTGGCCGAGTCGCCCCGGTCCTTGAGCCGGCCGGCCTCGGCCAGCAGCAGCCGGGCCGCGCGGACGTCGGTGACCATGTCCGACAGCTTCGCCTGGATCAGCGGCAGGTCCTTCAGCGGCTGCCCGCCGACGGTCCGCCGGGTCGTGTAGCCCGCGCACGCGTCGGCGCAGGCCTGGATGATGCCCACCGACCCGGCCGCCACGCTGTAGCGGCCGAGGTCGAGCGTGCCGGTGAGGACCATGCCGGAGGCGAAGCCGCTCGGCCCGAGCAGCGCGTCGGCGCCCAGCCGGACGCCGTCGAAGCCGATGGAAGCCAGCATCGACGAGCGGGTCCCGAGGATGTCGTCGATCGGGGTGACCGTGACGCCGGGCGCGTCACGCGGCACGAGCAGCGCGATCGTGCTGGCCGGGCCCTTCGCGAAGACGAGGAACAGGTCCGCGCGCTGCCCGTTGGTGGTCCACTTCTTGAGGCCGTCGAGCCGCCAGCCGTCGCCCTCGGGGGTGGCGGTGGTGGTGATCGCCGCCGTGTCGCTGCCCGCGCCGGGCTCCGACAGGCAGAACGCGCCCAGGACGCGCCCGCTCGCCAGCTCCGGGCCCCACCGGTGTTGCTGCGCCTCGGTGCCGAAGCGCAGCAACACCCAGGAGAGCATGGTGTGCACGGTCAGCAGGCTGCGGACCGACGAGCAGCCGCGGCCGACCTCCTCGTGGAGTTCGCCGAGGGTGACCATGTCCGTGCCGGCGCCGCCGAGCGCGGGCGGCAGGAACGGCGCCCACAGCCCGGCTTCGGCGATCTTGTCCAGCAGGTCCTCGGGGATCCGCCCGGCCTTGTCCCACGCGTCGGCGAAGGGCACGACGTGCTCGTCGACGAAGGCCCGCGCGGCCTCGCGGCCGGGCGCGCGGACCGCGGTGAGTACCTCCGGCACGGCTCAGCCCACCGTCGCGGCCGGGCGCAGGCGGCCGACCAGCTCGGTCATCGCCGCCGCGGTGCGGAAGTTGTCGATCCGCAGCTCGTCGTTGGGGATGGTGACGCCGAACGTCTTCTCCAGGTGCATCACCAGCTCCATGGCGAACAGGGAGTTGATGTAACCGAGCGAGAAGATGTCCTCGGTCTCGGTGATCGCCGCCTGCGGGAAGCGGCCGGTGATGAAGGCGAGGATGTCGCCGGTGGTCTCGGACATGGCAGGTGCTCCTTCGGTTTCCGGGGAAGTGATCAGCTGTAGGTGTAGAAGCCGCGGCCGGACTTGCGGCCGTGCAGGCCGGCGTCGGTCATCTGCTTGAGCAGCGGGCACGGGCGGTACTTCGAGTCGGCGTAGTGCTCGTAGAGCACCTCGACGCTGTAGAGGATCGTGTCGACGCCGATCAGGTCGGCCGTCTCCAAGGGACCCATCGGGTGGCCGAAGCAGCCGCGGAACACCTCGTCGACCGACTCGGCCGTGGCGACGCCCTCGTGCACCAGGTAGGCGGCCTCGTTGACGGTCAGCATGAGCACGCGGTTGGACACGAAGCCCGACGCGTCCTTCACATCGACCCAGCGCTTGCCGATGCTGGTCAGCAGCTCGCGGGTGCGCAGGATCGTCTCCGGCGTGGTGTGGAAGCCGGGGATCAGCTCGACGACGGGCTTCTGCGGCACCGGGTTCATGAAGTGCACGCCGATGACGCGGCCCGGGTTCTTCCCGACCGACGCGATCCGCGTGATCGGCACGGCCGAGGTGTTGGCGATGATCACCGTGTCCGGGCCGCAGACCTCGTCGAGCTCGGCGTGCACGGCGGCCTTGATGGCCCAGTCCTCGGTCACGTTCTCGACGAGGATCTCGGTCTTGTCCAGCGCGGCCAGGCCGACCGCGGTGGTGATCCGGGCGAGGATCTCGTCCGCGTCGAGCGCGGGGCCGCCCATCAGCCGGCTGAGCCGGCAGTTGCGCGTGATCGCGGCGCGGGCCTCGTCGAGGATCCGCTCGTCGGTGTCGACCAGCACGACCTCGTGGCCGGCGGCGGCGAAGTCCTGGGCGACGCCGATGCCCATGACGCCGGCGCCCACCACTCCCGTGACTGCCATGACTGTTCCCTTTCTGTGGACTGACTTGGAGTTCAGGCCCGGCGCCGTCGGGCGGCCGCGGCCTTGATCCCGGAGCGGCGCAGCTGTCCCTGCGCCTGGCTGTCGGGAGCGGGTTCGGGGGCCTCCGGGCCGCCGGCGGCGATCTTCGCGAGCGCGGCGACGGTGGGGGCCTCGTGGACGATGTGCGGCGGCAGCTCCGCGTCCGGGAACGCGGTGCGCAGCGTCGCCAGCAGCGAGATGCCGAGCAGGGACGTGCCGCCGAGTTCGAAGAAGTTGTCGGACGCCCCGACGCGGTCCAGCCGCAGCGCTTCGCACCACGCCTCGGCGACCGCGCGTTCGGCGTCGCCCTCGGGCTCCTGGAACGGCGTGACCAGCTCCGGCCTTGGGTGGCGATCGGCGGACGCGCCGCCGTGTGCCGCCGAGGTGACCGCGTCGACGCTGAACCGGGCCGCCACCGCGGTCACCGCGGGGAGGTCCTGGGTGGACACCACGACGTGCGGTTCGCCCGAGGCCAGCGCCCGCAGCAGCGTGCGCCAGCCCTGCTCGAAGTCGATGCCGAACTTGGCGCGGTGCTCGCGGAAGTACGTCTGGATGTCTTCCTCGTACCCGGAAAGCCCTTCGTCCCAGGCGTTCCAGGTCCACTCGCCCCACGAGATCGACACCGTGCGGCCGCCGTGGCAGGCGGCGTAGGCGTCGAGCCACGCGTTGCCGGCGCAGTAGTCGACCTGGCCGGGTCCGCCGCCGGTGACCGAGGTGATCGAGGAGAACAGCGCGACGAAGTCGAGGTCCAGCCCGGCGGTGGCCGCGCTGAGCGCCCGGGAGCCGGGCAGCTTCGGCGCGAGGACCTGGTCGGCGTCGCCGGGCTCCTTGAACTGCATCAGCCCGGTGCCCGGCACGCCCGCGGTGTGCAGGATGCCGTGCAGTGCCCCGAACTTCTCGAGGGCCACGGCGACCGCGCGCCGCACGTCGGCCTCCTCGGCGACGTCGCCTTCGACGACCACCACTTCGCCGCCGAGCTCCTCGACCGCCAGTACGCGGGCGACGCGGTCGCGGATCGTGCCGGGCACCTCGTCGGTGCCCTCGGCGATCCCGGCCCAGCGCTCGCGCGGCGGCAGGCCGCGGCGGCCGAACAGCACCAGTTTCGCGTGGCTGTCGCGGGCCAGCCGCTCGGCCATCGCCAGCCCGATCCCGCCGAGCCCGCCGGTGATCAGGTAGACGCCCTGGTCGCGCAGCACGTCCTTCGCCTGGTCGATCGGCTGCGGTGACAGGACCTCGTAGCCGGGCAGCCAGCGCCGCGACCCGCGCAGCGCGACCGTGCGGCCGGGAGCCGGGCGGTGCAGTTCGGCGACCACCGCGGCGGCGCCGGCGGCCGCGTCGACGTCGATCAGCCGCGTCTGCACGCCCGGGTACTCCATCGGGATCACCAGGTTGGGGCCGGTGAGCGTGGCCGCGTCGGGCCGGAGCTCGCCGTCGTGCAGGACGCGCTGGGTGCCGGTGGCGGCGAGGTCGAGCGTCCAGCCGCCGAGGCCCAGCTCGCCGGCGGCGCGGGCCAGCGCGACGAGCGTGTGGAGGCCGAGGGCGAGGGAGTCGCCGTCGTCGAGGTTCCACAGGTGGACGACGCGGTCGAGCCGGGTGTCGCCGCGCTTGAGGTCGCGCAGCAGCTTGAGCAGGTCGCCGACGTCGCCGGGGCGGACGGTGGCGTCCGGGCCCGGCCGGTACCCCGCGCCCGGCCGGACCACGGTCACCGGGTCGCCGGTGCGGCGGATCCCGTCCAGGACGTCCTCGGCGCGGCCGGGACGGGCGAACACCAGCCAGGACGCGGACTGCGGCGCGACGGGCGCGGCCGAGGTCTGGCGCCACACGGGCAGGTTGATCCACTGCTCCTCCGGCAGCAGCGGGATCCGGTCGAACTCCTCCAGGGGCCCGCTGGCGCCGGGCGTCTCCACCCGGGTGCCGCCGGCCGCCGCCGGTTTCGCCTCGATCCAGTAGCGCTGCCGCTGGAAGGGGTAGGTCGGCAGCGGCACGCGACCCGGGGCGGACCCGCGGTAGACCGGTGTCGCGGTGCCGCGGCCGTGGTAGGCCGACCAGTCGAGGTCCGCGCCGAGCAGCCACAGCCGGGCGAGAGCGTCGGTGAGCACCTCGTCGGCGGGCCGCGGGTCGTCCGCGGCGGGCAGCGTGGCGGTGATCATCGGCCAGCGGCTCGCCGGGCTCAGCCCGCGCAGCAGCGCGCCGAGCGACGGCCCGGGACCGATTTCGACGACGGCCAGGTGCTCGTCGGCCAGGAGCTCGGCGGCCGCGTCGGCGAACCGCACGGTCTCGCCCATGTGCCGTGCCCAGTAGGCCGGGTCGGTGACCAGCTCCGCGGTCGCGTGCCCGCCGGTCACGTTGGACAGGTAGGGCAGCTCGGGCGCGTTCAGCGTGACGTTCGCGGCGATCCACGCCGTCAGCCCGGCCGCGGCCGGTGCCAGCATCCGCGAGTGGAAGGCGTGGCTGGTGCGCAGCGGACGGCACGGGACGTCCGCGGCCCGCAGGTCCTGCGCGAGCTGTTCGACGGCGGCGGTCTCCCCGGCCACGACGATCAGCTCCGGGCCGTTCACCGCGGCGACGTCGAGCCCGCGGGCGGCAAGGCCGAACCGCGCCTCCAGCTCGGTGGCGGACAGCGGCACCGCGGCCATCGACCCGCCCGGCAGCGCGGCGATCAGCTCCGCCCGCTTGGCGACCAGCGCCAAGGCGTCCTCGAGCGAGAGCACCCCGGCCAGGCAGGCGGCGACGTACTCGCCGAGGCTGTAGCCGAGCATCGCGGCGGGCCGCAGTCCCCAGTCCACGAGCGTCCGGGCCAGGGCGTAGTCGACGGCGAACATCAGCGGCTGCGCCAGTTCGGTCCGCTGCAGCCGTTCGGCGCGGGGGTCTTCGTCGCCGGAACGGCCCAGCAGCGCGGCCAGGCTCGGCCCGCCGCCGCGTTCGCCGGTGACGAGGTCGCCGTCGGCATCGAGGTGCGCCAGGCACTCGTCGAGGTGGGCGCGGAACACCGGTTCGCGCCGGTACAGCTCACCGGCCAGGCCGGGGTACTGCTCGCCGACACCGGCGAAGAGGAACGCCACCGGCCGGCCCTGCACCGGTTCGACCCGGGCGGCCGGAGCGCCGGTCAGCGTCGCGACCGCACCGTCCACATCGGACGCCACGGCGACCCGCCGGTGCTCGAACGTCTTGCGCCCCTCCTGCAGGGTGAACGCGACGTCCGCGAGCCGCGCGTCCGGGGTCCCGGCGAGGTGCTCGCCGAGGCGCCGGGCCGCCGCGTCGGCCGCGTCCGCGGTGCGGGCCGACACCGGCAGCACCTGGTGGCGGCGTTCGGTGTCCGGGTCGCCCGGGGGCGGCGCGGGCCGGTCGGGCGGCTGTTCGACGACGACGTGCACGTTGGTGCCTCCCATGCCCAGCGAGTTGAGCCCGGCGATCCGCGGACGGCCGCCGTCGGTGTTCCACGGAGCGAGCTCGGCGGCCACCCGGAACGGGCTGTGCGCGAAGTCGATCTCCGGGTTCGGCGCGGTGTAGTGCAGCGTCGGCGGGATCAGGCCCTCGCGGACCACCAGCGACGCCTTGATCAGCCCGGCCGTGCCCGCGGCGCGGTCGAGGTGCCCGACGTTCGGCTTCACCGAGCCCAGAGCGCAGTACTGCTTTTCGGCCGTGTCCCCGAACGCGCGGGTCAGCGCGGCGACCTCGATCGGGTCGCCCAGCTCGGTCGCGGTGCCGTGGGCCTCGACGTACCCGACGTCTTCGGCGGCGACCCGGGCGTCGGCCATCGCGTCGGCGATCACCCGCGACTGGCCGCCCACGCTCGGCGCGGTGTAGCCGACCTTGAGGGCACCGTCGTTGTTCATCGCCGAACCGCGGATCACCGACCAGATGTGGTCGCCGTCGCGCAGGGCCGCGCCGAGCTTCTTCAGCACGACGACGGTGGCGCCGTCGCCGAACATGCTGCCGTGCGCCTGGGCGTCGAAGGTGCGCACGTGCCCGTCCGGCGACTCCTGGCCGCCGGGGGAGTGCAGGTGCCCGATCCGGTCCGGCACGCGGACCGAGACACCACCGGCGAGCGCCATTTCGCAGTCGCCCGCCCGCAGGCTGCGCATCGCGGTGTGCACGGCCACCAGCGACGTCGAGCAGAACGTCTGCACCGCCATGCTCGGGCCGCGCAGGTCGAACAGGTAGGACACGGTGGTGGTGAGCGCGTCCTTGTCGTTGCCCATCACCAGCTCGTAGATGCTCGCGTCGGCGTCGGAGGTGAACTGCCCGGCGATGCCGAGCAGGTACGTGGAAAGGTTGCAGCCGCCGAACACGCCCACCCGGCCGCGTTCCCCGGGCCGCGCGTACCCGGCCTGCTCCAGGGCCTCCCAGCAGACCTCGAGGAACAGCCGCTGCTGCGGGTCGGTCAGCGCCGCCATGCGCGGGCTGAGGCCGAAGAACGCGGCGTCGAAGCCGGTGACGTCGTCGAGCACCGGCCGTGCCGGCACGTACGCCGGGTCACGGACCTGCGCGGGGTCGACACCGGCGGCGATGAGCTCGTCGGGCTCGAAGAAGGTGATCGACTCGACGCCGTCGCAGAGGTTGCGCCAGAACTCGTCGACCGTGCCCGCACCGGGGAACCGGCCGGCCATGCCGACGATCGCGATGTGCCGGTCCAGCTCGTCGTCGTCCGGATCCGCCACGACGACCGGCGCGGCCGGGGCCACGACCGGGGCTTGTTCGTCGAGGGTGGCGGCGAGCGCCTGCACGGTCGGCAGCTCGAACAGCGTGACGGTCGGGATGGCGACCCCGAAGCGTTCCTTGACCAGCGCGAGCATCTGCAGGGCGAGCAGCGAGTTGCCGTTGAGGTCGAAGAAGTTGTCCCGGGTGCCGACCGGCTCGACGCCCAGCACGGCCGACCAGACCTCGGCGAGGCCGCGTTCGGTGGCGGTCATCGGCGGGGTGTAGGGCTGCGGCAGGTCGGGCCGCGGGAACCGGTCGGCGGTCGTCGGCTTCGTGGGCTTCGCGGCGCCGGGAAGGCGCTCGTCGAGGCCGCCCGCGGCGACGATCACCACGGAGCCCGGGTGGGCGGTGAGGCGGTCGAAGGCCGTCAGGGCCTGGGCCCGGGTCATGGCGTGCTTGGCCATGGTGGCGCCGAGGCGGCCGTCGAGCCGGTCCAGGGTGCCCGGCCAGGTGTCCCAGGCGGCGGCGAGCCAGCCGGGACGGCCGTGGGCTTCGGCCAGCAGTGCGGCGTTGGCGGCGGCGTAGCTGCCGAAGGTGACCCCGCCGAGCAGCGCCGAGGTGGACGAGAACAGCAGCGTCCACTCGGGACGGTCCGCGGCGGGCAGCTCGGCCAGCGCCGCGGCCAGCACCCGCGCCCCGCCGACCTTGGCGGCGAAGTGCCGGGCGATCCCGGCCTCGTCCACTTCGGACAGCGGACGGAACCCGGCCGGGTCGGAGTCCGCGGCGGCGTGCACGATGCCGTCGAACCGGCTTTCGGCGAGCAGCGCCCGCACCGCGGCCGGGTCGCCGACGTCCAGGCGAGGGGTGTGGACCTCGGCGCCCAGCGCGCGGAGCCGCGCCACGGCGGCATCGGTGCCCCCGCTGCGGCCGGCGAGCACGAGCCGGCGCGCGCCGCGCGTGACGAGGTGCTCGGCCACGGTGAGCCCGACGCCGCCGAGGCCGCCGGTGATCAGGTAACTGCCGCCGGCCCGGATCGCCGGCGCGTCGGCGGGTTCGGCCGGGCGGTAGTCGGGGACGAGCCGCTGGTCACCGCGGTAGGCGACGAGCGGAGTGCCGGGCGAGCGCAGCTCGGCGGCGAGAACGGCGGCGGCTTCGGCTGGCCCGAGGGCCGGGTCGATGT
>NZ_JBHVXZ010000151.1:0-20934 GCF_042881395.1 Amycolatopsis sp. NPDC058278
GCGGCGCCGGGCCAACCCGCGGCCAGTGCCAGCACCAGCGAGAGCCGGGTCAGCATCCGGACTTCTTCATCGAACGAGGTTCCTTCACTTCTTGGCGAGGGTGATGTCCAGCGTGTTGCCGGGGCCGGAGGTGATGCCGGTGATCAGCCCGGTCAGGAAGCCGCAGCCGGTGAACCGCGGGATGTCGTAGGTCGCGGTCAGCTTGCCGCCCTTGAGCGGGTCGAAGCCGGGCTCCGAGGTCAGCGGCACGTCGGCGGGCTTGACCGTGTGGCACGACTTCGACGACAGGATCAGGAAGCCGAACACGCGGACCTTGGTGAGCTGGACGTCCACCTGGGCGTTCGCCTTGACCGCACCGGCGGTGAGCGTGCCGTTGATCGCGCCGGCCTGGTCGAGCTTCACGGTCGCGGACGCCGGGATGAAGCCGAAGACGTGGAAGTGGACGTCGGACTTCGGCAGCGCGAGCCGGGCACCGAACTTGCCGGACGCCGCGTCGAGCTTCGCGTCCAGGGTGCCGGGGCCGAGGGGCAGCGTGGCGTGCAGCTGCTTGAGGACCGACTTGCCCTGCACGGAGTACTTGACCTCGATGCCGCCCGGCGGGTTCGTCGGCTGGGTCGTCGGCGTCGTGGGCTGGGTGGTCGGCGTCGTGGGCTCGGTGGTCGGGGTCGTCGGCGCGGTGGTCGGAGTCGTGGGCTCCGTCGTCGGAGTCGTCGGCTCAGTGGTCGGAGTTGTGGGCTCCGTGGTGGGAGTCGTCGGCGCGGTGGTCGGAGTCGTGGGCTCCGTCGTGGGGGTCGTCGGCTCCGTGGTCGGCGTGGTCGGTTCCGTGGTCGGCGTCGTGGGCTCGGTGGTCGGAGTCGTCGGCTCAGTGGTGGGAGTCGTCGGTTCCGTCGTCGGAGTGGTCGGCTCCGTAGTGGGAGTCGTCGGCGTCGTGGACGTGGTCGGGGTGGTCGGCGTCGTGGTGCCGCCCGCCGGCTTGATCTCGAACGTGCCCAGCTGCTGGTTCTGGCCCGGGACCGCGATGCAGTCCGAGGTGAACGTGCCGAGGTCGGTCGGCTGGCCGTCCGCGGTGCGCGGGGTCATCGTGGTGCTGAAGTTCCCGACCGTCACCGACGCGGTGCCGGGGCTGGGGAACGTCACCGCCGGTGCCTTGCCGCTGCTCTTGACGTGGAACGCGCCCGACGGCGGCACCGGCGTCGACGCGATCGTCAGCGGCAGGTTCAGGTTCAGCGTCTTGTCGACCGGGTACTTGAGCACGGCCGCCGCCTTCGCCGAGCCGTCCAGCGAAGTGGCACCGACCAGCGCGAGCCCCTCGGTGGCGGTCTCCGGCACGGTGACGTCGACGTCGAAGGTGATCGGCGTCGACGAGGCGCCCGCGACGGCGTTGTCGGGCAGGTTGGTGTCGATCTTCACCGACAGCACCTGGTCGCCGATCAGCGGGAACGGGCAGTTGTAGTTGAGAGTCAGGCTCACCGGCGCGGCCTGGCTCGGGCCCGCCCCGACGAGGGCGACGGCCGCCGCGACCCCCGCGGCGGTCACGGCGGCGAGGCCGAAGGCGGGCTTTCTCGACTTCCACGAAAACTTCACGGCTCGTCACCTCGGGAAATGGGGGAATTTCGGCAAAGCTACCTCCGTGTTTCCGGGCGAACAAGCCACCCGCGATTCTTTGTCACGCGCAGGAGATCGCCCCGGTCCGGAAGAGTCACGCAGGTCAGGCCTTATCACGCGGATGCTATCCGGTTCCGCGAAAACTGTCATACCCGAGGCGGGTGGCGGCAATCTTCTTGATCTACGCGGCGCAGTCCGGATACCTTTTTCCGGGGCAGGAAAGGAGCGGCCATGCACCAGCCGGTCATCGCCGTGACGGACCTCGCGAAACAGTACGGCGAAGTCACCGCGCTCGCCGGGATCAGCCTCACCGTCGCCCGCGGCGCGGTACTGGCGGTCCTCGGCCACAACGGCGCCGGGAAGACCACCTTGATCGACATCCTCAGCACGCGCGTCCGGCCGAGTGCGGGGTCCGCCCGCGTCTGCGGCTACGACGTCGTGCAGCGCGGCCGCGCGGTCCGGCGGCGGATCGGGGTGACCGGGCAATTCGCCGCGGTCGACGACGCCCTGTCCGGCCGCGGGAACCTCGTGCTGATCGCCCGGTTGCTGGGCGCGAGACCACGGCAGGCGCTGGCCCGGGCCACCGAGCTGATCGCGGCCTTCGGTCTCGAAGACGCGGCCGAGCGCCCGGCCGGGACGTACTCCGGCGGGATGCGGCGGCGGCTGGACCTGGCCGCGGGCCTCGTCGGCGCGCCGCAGGTGCTCTTCCTCGACGAGCCGACCACCGGCCTCGACCCGGTGAGCCGGGCCGGGTTGTGGACGATCGTCGAGGGCCTCGCGGCCCGCGGCACCACCGTCGTGCTCACCACCCAGTACCTCGAGGAAGCGGACCGGCTGGCCGACCACGTCGTCGTCCTCGGCCTCGGGCACATCACCGTGTCGGGGACACCGGCGCAGCTGAAGGCCCGGCTCGGCACCCGGACGGCGACGTGCGCGTTCGGCACCGAACTGGCGCTGGGGCGCGCGGTGGACGCGTTGTCGCGCCTGGGTCTCGCGCCCGGCCGCGCCGGGCTGGTGCTGACCGTGCCGCTGTCCGGCCCGGGTGACATCCCGGTGGTGGTCCGCGCGCTCGACGCGGCGGGTGCACCGCTGCGGGACCTGACGGTGACCGAGCCGACGCTCGACGACGTCTACCTTTCCCTGCATCGGACCGCGTCGTGACGCAATCCCGGCACCGCGCGGCCGTCGCCGCGCTCGGCGACCCCGCGGCCTGGCCGGAATCCGGCTTCTGGACCCAGGTCCGGGTGCTGACGACGCGTTCGCTGCGGACGGCGTTCGGCGACCGCCGGCTGGTCTTCTTCGGCCTGCTGCAGCCGGTGGTGCTGCTGTTGCTGTTCAGCCAGGTGTTCAGCGGCGTCGGCGCGCTGCCGGGCGTCGCGGCGTACCAGGGTTACGTGAACTTCCTGGTGCCCGCGACGCTGGTCAACATCGCCATGACGACGGCGATGAGCTCGGGCGCGGGCCTGCTGGCGGAGATCTACGGCGGCTTCACCGGACGGCTGCGCTGCCTGCCGATCTCCCTGTTTTCGGTCCTGGTCGCCCGCACCCTGGCCGATTCCGCGCGGTTGGGTGTCCAGCTGGTGGTGACGGCTCTGGCCAGCGTGGTCTTCCTGGGCTTCCGCCCGGCGGGCGGGCTGGGCGGCCTGGGCTTGGCCCTGCTCCTGACACTGGTCGTCGGCTGGTGCCTGAGCTGGGTGTTCGTGGCGATCACGACGTGGCTGCGCAAGGCGGAGACGCTTCAGGCGGCGTCGTTCGTGGTGATGTTCCCGCTGATGTTCTCGTCGAGCGCGTACATGCCCCTGGACACGGTGCCGGCGTGGGTCCGCGCGGTGTCGTCGGTCAACCCGCTGACGTACACGATCGACGCGACCCGCGCGCTGGCCTTGGGCCGCCCGCTCGGCTGGTCCCTCCCGGTGGCCCTGCTGATCGCGGCGGTGGCCGCGGTGGCGGGCGCCACCCTGGCCGCTCGCACCTTCCGCAGCCGCACCTAACCCAGCGACTCCAGCCGCGTCGCGGCCTCTCGCGCCCCACCCGCCGCTTCGAACGACTCGCGGATCTTCTGCGCGCCGGGGCGGTACTGCCCGGCCGATTCGATCGCCTCGCGGATGTCGGCCGCTTTCGCGCGGTCGAACCGCAGCCGCACCCCCGCCGAGGCCGCGACCACCTGCTGGGCCAGCATCGACTGGTCGTCGCGGATCGGCGCGACCACCAGCGGCACGCCGGCCGCCAGCGCTTCGCACACCGTGTTGTGGCCGCCGTGGCAGACCACCACCGAGGCGTGCGCGAACACCGCCACCTGCGGGATGCGCCGCGCCAGCACCACGCTTTCGCTCACCAGCTCGCCCGTGGGGTCGACCACCAGCCCCTGCACGGATGGCATCCCGGCCAGCGCGTCGACGCTCTCGGCCAGGAACCGCACCCCGGCCGCCGCGTTCGCCGTTCCCAGCGTCACCACGACCAAGGGGCGTCCGTCCACATCGGACCACTCGCCCGGACCGGCGGGCGAGACGGGCCCGACGTAGCACACCGGAGCGGCCGGGCGGCCGTCCCCGGCCAAGGCGCGGGTCGTGAACGCCAGCACCAGGTACGGCGAAAACCGCAGGTCACCGAGCAGCACACCGTGCCGGGCGCGCAGACCCGCCTGGAGGTCGCCGACCCAGGACGCGATCTTCGGCAACGCCCCCAGCGGGTCGGCCAGCTCGGTGGACGTCGACGCCGACGTCGCCCACGGCAGCCCGCACCGCTCGGCCACCAGCGCCCCCGCCATCGCCTGCTGGTCGACGACTACGACGTCCGGCGCGAACGCCGCCACGGCGGCCGCCACCCCCGGCACCATCGCGTCGGCCAGCGGCACCAGGTACGACTCCCACAGGTACTTCAGCGCGGCGAACCCGCGCAGGCCCGGCGGCCGCAGCGACGAGGCGAACGGGCCCGAGTCCCCGGCCGGGAAGATCCGGTCGGCGACCAAAGTGGACAGTTCCGGCTCCGGTCCGCACCAGGCCACGGAATGGCCCCGCGAAGAAAGCACCGAAGCCACCCCGCGCAGTGGCGCCACATGCCCGGCCAGCGGCGGCACGACCAGCAGGAACCTCACCCCGCGTGCCGTTCGATCCACTTCAGCACCAGCTCGCGCACCTCGCGGTGCTGCTCCACCAGCACCGAATGCCCCTGCCCCTCGAACACGTGCAGCTCGCCGTGCGGCAGCACCGACGTCAGCGCCTCGAGGTCGTCGGCCTGGTAGCCGTGACTGCCCAAAATGGACAGCACCGGGCAGCCGATCGCCGCCACCTGCTCCCAGGTGAGCAACGGCCCGAGCGGCACCTCCTCGGCCATCTTCGTCGACGTGATCCGCTCGGCCGCCATCCTGGCAAGCCGCCGGTGGTGCGCACCGAAGTTCGCCTCGATCCAGTCGAAACTCTCCTCGACCTGCAGGAACCGCACGGTGTGCGCGAGGATCGCGCTCATCTTCTCCGCCCAGACCTCGGTCGCGGGCTCGGATTCGATGCACACGATGCTGCGGACGCGGTCCGGGCGGGCAACGGCGTAGCTGTAGGCCAGCGTGCCGCCGAAGCTGTTGCCCACCAGGTGCACCGGCCGGTCGACGCCGAGCTGCCGCAGCAGGTCGTCGAGGTCGGCGACGAAGTCACCGAGGGTGTACCCGCGCTCCGGCCGCTCGGTCTTGCCGTGCCCGCGCAGGTCGTAGCTGATGACGTCGATGCCCGCGGCCGCGACCGGCGGCGCCAGGGTCAGGTAGAAGCTCGCGAGGCTGTCGGTGCCCATGCCGTGCAGGAACACCACGGTCTCGGTGCCGCCGGCGGGCACGAGCTGCACGTTCGTGCGCAGCCCGTTGACGGTCAACGTGGGCACGTGCGCTCCCCCACGAACCGGGCGATGTCGCCGACGGTCAGCCCGATGACGTCGTCGAGGTCCTTCTCCGCCAGGTACTCGGCGAGGTTGACGTCCGCGCCGAAGTGCTCGGCGAGGATGCTCGCGAAGGTCACCAGGTCGATGCTCTCCAGCTGCAGGTCCTCGTGGAACGTCGTGTCCGGGGTGATCTCGATGCCGAGCACCTCGGCGTCGCCGACGAGCTCGGCGAGGAGCCCGGCGACGACGTCGAAGGTGGCGGACGCGTGGTCGATGGTCATGGCGTACTCCTGTGGTGTGCGATGGCGGTGTCCCCTCTCAGCTCGACCGTGACGGCGAAGCGCGGCAGGTCCCGGTGCCGGCCGGACACCGTGCCGTCGTCGTGGACGCGGATTTCCGCCGGGTAGACGGGTTCGCCGAGCCGAGCCCGGACGGCGTCCTTCACCGCGATCCGCGTCAGCAGCCAGCCGCGCTGCTGCCGGGGCGGAACAGCGGCGAACTCCGCGCGTTCGGACGCGCTGAGGTAGATCCCGGCGTAGATGTCCCGCGCGGCGACCGTCGGCCAGCGGTCGGTGACCGCGATCGAGCCGTCGTCCCGCCGTTCGCCCAGGAGGTGCTCCGCCGGGAAGGCGTAGACGCGGTGGGCCGCGCGGTCGCAGGGGAACCGGACGTCCCGCCAGCCTTCGACGCGCGCCAGCACCCGGCCGTCCCGCACCAGCTCGGCGTCCATTTCGAGGACGTCGGGCCGCGGCAGCCGGACCCGCACCTGGCAGGTGACGCGGGTGCCCGGCGCGGGTTCGGGGCCGTACCGGGTCAGCCGGCCGATCGAGCGCGGGAAGGCGAGCAGGTCGTCGGACCGGGTCGCCATCAGCCAGCAGCCGAGCAGCTGGCCGACGTTGTCGAGCAGCCCGCCGGGCGCGGCCGGGACGACCAGTTCGCCGCGGATGTGCTGCTCGCCGAGGCCGGTCAGCCGGGCCAGGCCCTGGTAGGCCGGGCCGTGGAACATCTCGCGCCGCACGTAGACCTCGGCCGCGGTCAGCGGCGGCGCGGTCTCCGGACCAGGCACTTCACCAGGCGACGGTGCCGGCCCGAACGCCCCCAGCTCGACGGTCATCAGCGCGTACGGTCCGATTTCGACGGTGACGCGGTCGTCCTCGCGGTTCATCGACAGCGGCACCCGCTGGGCCGGGGAAGCGATCAGCCACCGCGAGAACACCGCGTCCCGCACCGCGACCGCCGTCGTGCCCGGCCAGGCGCGCTCAGCGGCCCGGCAGGCGAGGTCGACCAGGGTCGTCGCGGGCACCACCGGCCGGAAGTCGGACTCGTCGGGCCAGCCGTCGCGCTGCCGGAAGAACCGGTGGTCACGCAGGTACGGCATCGCCGCCAGCGAGAACTCCACAGTGGACTCGACGCGCCGGCGCGCGGCCGCGACGACGTCCGCCGCGGCCTGGCGGGTTTCGGTGAGCAACGCGGTGAACTCGGCGACGATCGCGTCCGGCACCCCCGCGGGCAGTTCGGGCGGTGCCGCACCGCCCAGCAGGCCCCGGGCCGACTCCCCGAGCGACAGCAAGGGTTTCCCGGTGTCGAGCCGGATCCGGGGCGGCTCCAGCGCCGCGAAATCGGGGTCGCCGCCTTCGGTCCACAGCGCGGTCGCGACCCGCCGCAGCTGCGCCAGCCCGGGCCGGGTACCGGACGCGGCCGCGACGACCAGGTGCCGCCGCTCGCCGAGCGTGTCGGTGACGAACGAGCCGAGCTGCCCGGCGCCGACCTGCACGAAGGCCCGGAACCCGGCGTCGTGCAGCGCCTCGGTCAGCTGCCGGAACCGGACCGGGCGCAGCAGGTGGTCGAGGTAGAGCCGCCGGACGTCGGCCGCGGCCGCCGGGTACGGCCGCGTCGTCGTCGCCGACCACACCGGCACCGCGGGGGCCAGCAGGTCCAGGTCCGCGACGAGCCGCGCGAACGGCGCGAGATGCGGTTCCATCAGCGGGGTGTGGAACCCGGACCGGAACGGCAGCGTCCGGGCCACGATGCCGAGTCGGCGGCAGGTCACCGCGAACTCCGCGACAGCGGCCGGCGGGCCGCACACGATGGTCTGCCGCGCGGCGTTTTCGTGTGAGATCACCACATCACCGGTGAGCAGCTCGGTCACCTGCGCGGCGGGACAGCCCAGCACGAGGTAGTCCGCTTCGGGCAGTTCGAACCCGCCGGGCCAGTACCGTTCCAGCAGGTCCGGTTCGGCCCGGTACATCCCGGCGGCCTGCATGGCCGTCCACTCGCCGGCGCTGTGCCCGGCGAGCGCATCCGGGCGGATCCCCAGCCGCCGCAGGGCGTGGTCGAGCAGCAGCCCGGCCGACGACACGCTCGTGGCGCGGGCGGGCACGGTCGCCGTCGACCACTGTGGACGGTCGAGGCCGAAGTGCCGGGCCACGTCTTCGAGGCGCGGCTCGGCGTCGGCCTCCAAGCCCGGGTAGAGGAACGCGGTCTTGCCGGCGGGCAGCAGCGGGTCGACCGAGCACCAGATGTCGCCACCGCCGTGCCACGACCGGCCCTCGGCCGCCACCTTCGCGAGTACCCGGCGGGCCGTCGCCAGCTTGCGCTGGTCCGGGCCGACGATCCCGAGCCGGCAGGGCCCGTCGCCGTCGCCGGGCTGATCCAGCCGCTCCAGCAGCGCTTCCGGAGTGGCCGCGGCCAGGCGCAGCACGCGTTCCGGCTCGTCGACGCGCACGCGCCGCTTCGGCGCCGGGTCGCCGGCTTCGAGCACGACGTGGGCGTTCACCCCGCCGAAGCCGAACGCGTTGACCGCGGCCACGCGCGGCAGGTCACCCCACGGCTCGGCCTCGGCCAGCACCCGGAACCGGGTCTTGTCCAGCAGCGGGTTCGGATCGGCGCAGTTGAGCGTCGGCGGCAGGACCTGGTGGTGCAGCGCGAGCGCGACCTTCACGAGCCCGGCGACGCCGGCGGTCGGCAACGTGTGCCCGATCATCGACTTGACCGAGCCGATCACCGCGCGCGGCCCGCTCGCCTGGCCGAAGACGTCGGCGACGGTGGTCAGCTCGGCCGCGTCCCCGGCGGGCGTCGCGGTGCCGTGCGCTTCCAGCAGGCCGATTTCCGCGGGATCCCGGCCCGCCCAGGCCCGGCGCAGGGCGAGGGTCTGCCCGGCGACGGACGGGCTGAGCAGGCTCGCGCCCCGCCCGTCGCTCGACGTGCCGCTGCCGCGGATCACCGCGTACACGCGGTCGCCGTCGCGGCGGGCGTCGGCGAGCCGCTTGAGCACGACGATCGCGGTGCCCTCACCGATGAGCATGCCGTCCGCGTCGCGGGACAGCGGGCTGATCCGCTGGCTCGGCGACAGCGCGCCGAGCTGGGTGAACAGCGACCACAGCGTGTCGTCCTGCGTCTGGTGCGCGCCACCGGCGAGGACGGCGTCGCAGCGGCCGCGGGTCAGCTCGCCGATCGCCTGGTCGACGGCGACCAGCGAAGACGCGCAGGCGGCGTCCACGGTGTACGCCGGGCCGCCGAGGTCGAGCCGGTTCGCCACGCGGGCGGCGGCGAGGTTCGGCACCAGCCCGGCGGCGGTCTCGGGCCGGAACTCGCCGAGCGGTTCGAGCAACGCCGTCCGCAGCCGCTCGAGCACGTCCGGCCCGGCCGACGGCATCAGCTCGCCGACCGTGCGGGTGATCTGCCGGACGGTCCGGACCCGCTGGTCGAAGCCCCGCAGCCCGGGCGAGAGGTACCCGCCGCGGCCGAGCACGACGCCGATCCGCTCGGGGTCGCCGAGCCGGCCGAGGCCACCGGCGTCACCGACCGCCCCGACCGCGACCGCCAGCGCCGTCAGCTGGTCCGGTTCGGTGTCCTCGAGGGAGGTCGGCGGGACGCCGTGGGCGACCGGGTCGAAGTCGAGGGTGTCCGGGGTGAAGCCGCCGCGGCGGCCGTGGGTGCGGTCCGGTGCGGTGCCGTCGCGGCCGTGGAAGCCGGGGTCCCGGCGGTGCGGCGGGACTTCGGTGACGGCGTCGGCGCCGTCCACCAGGTTGCGCCAGTACTGGTCCACTGTGGACGCACCGGGCAGGAACACGCCCATGCCGACGATCGCGACCGGCTCCTGGCTCATCACAACGACGCCGTGTACAGCACCGAACGGTCCGTGCCGTAGGCGAGCTCGCGCAGCAGGGCGGCGGTGGCCTCGGCCGGGTCGAGCAAGGCGACGGCACGGCGTTCGTACTCGCGGGCCAGCTCCGGCGACACCATGCCGCCGTGGTCACCGCCCGGCGCCCACGGTCCCCAGTGGACGGTCACCGCCCGGCCCGGCCAGGTCGTCCCGAGCGTTTCGAGCGCGTCGTTGGCGGCGGCGTAGTCGGTCTGGCCGCGGTTGCCGAGCACCGCGGCGATGCTGCCGAAGAACGCGACGAACCGTGGTTGCGCGTCCTGCAACGAGCCGAGGAGGGCGCGTGCACCGTCCACTTTGGTCTCGAAGACGGCCCGGAACGACTGCTCGTCCTTGTCCGCCATCAGCTTGTCGTCGAGGACCCCGGCGGCGAAGACGACCCCGTCGAGCCGGCCGTCCAAGCCCTTGACCAGCTGGTGGACCGCGTCCGCGTCGCGCACGTCGAGTGCGTGGTAGGCCGGGTCGCCCCCGGCGGCGCGGATCTGGTCGAGGGTCCGGCCGATCTCGCGCTGGGCCAGCACGGTCCGCACCCGGCGCTCGATGTCGGTCACCGAGCCACCACGGCCGGCGAGCACCGCCCGCATCGCGGCCGGATCGGCGGGCAGGTCGTCCGGTTCGCCGGGCCACGGCGTGCGCCCGGCCAGCTCGATCCGGGCGCCGGAAGCGGCGAACGCGACCGCGGCGTGCACGGTGATCCCGCGGCCCCCGCCGATCAGCAGCACCACCGACTCCGGGCCGAGCCCGAGCGCGGCGAGCTCGCCGCCGCCCGGACCGGCACCGGCGTAGGCGATCGACGGGAGGTCCGCCGGCCGCGGCTCGATCGTGAAGCGGCCGGCGTCATCGTGGCAGACAACCGGGGGCCCGTCGCTGAGGGCCTCGTCCACCAGTGTTTTCGCCACGTCCCGCGTGACCTCGACGAGCCGCGTCACGCCGTCGCGCTCCAGCGCGGCCGACCGCACCAGGCCCCGGAGCCCCGGCACGGTCTCCGGCTCCGCCGCCACGAGGACGTTCCCCCGCAGCGTTTTGAGCCGGGTGAACACCTCCGTGAGGTCGCGGGCGAACAGCACGGTGATGTCCGCGTCCCCGGTGACGACCTCCGCCCCGGCCGCGGCGAAGGCGGCTCGCACGGCGTCGTCCGGCGCGGCCACGGACTTCCCGCGCAGCCGCCCGGGATCCGGGTCGAGCGGCACCGGAATCCGGCCGAGCCGGTACCGGGTGGGGGCGGTGGCCGGGAGCACCGGGCTCAGCCAGCTCTCCAGGTGCGACGTCAGCGCGTTCGCCGTCCGGTCGCGGCTGAGCCGGTCGGTGCGGTCGTCGGCCGGGAGCCCCAGCCGCGCCAGCAGCGTGCCCGCGATCTCCGTGCGCTTGATCGAGTCGATCGACAGGTCGGCTTCGAGGTCGAGGTCGCCGTCGATCATCTCGGCCGGGTAGCCGGTGCGCTCGCTGATCACGCCGATCACCGTGCCGAGGACGTCGGCCGGGGTTTCGGCCACCGGTTCGGGTTCCGGCTGTGGCTCTTCGATCACCGCCGGAACCGGGGCGGGCGGTTGCCCGGGTGCGCTGCCGAGGTAGCCGAGCATGACCTCCCGTTGGGCGGCGACGAGCTCGCGGGTGGTGCGCAGGAAGTCCACGATCGCCTGGTCACGGCCGGGCGCGGGCTGGGTCATGGCGGTACTCCGGATTCGTCGGGCCGGGGGCAGGGCGGGAGTGTCGGAGCCGGGCGCGCGGACGGACCGCCCGTCGACGGCCCAGGCGGTCGGGGACGGTCCGGGCGGCAACGGCCGGGCCAGCCGTCCGGTACGGACGTCGACGCCGGCTTCGGCGAGTTGCCGCAGCGCGGTCAGGAAGCCCTTGAGATCGGGCCCGCAGGCGACGACGGTGTGCGGCCGGTCGCCGAGGATGTGCTTCACCAGCCGCGACAGGACCCGCCCGGGCCCGGCTTCGACGAAGATGCGCGCCCCGGCCGCGTACATGGCCTCGATCTGGTCGAGAAACCGCACCGGGGCACCGATCTGCGCGGCCAGCTCACCGCGGACGTCGTCTTGGTACCGCTTCGCGGTCCGGTTCGCCCACACGGGTTTCTGCGGCTTGGTCACTGTTTCGCGGGCGAGTTCCCGGGCGAAGACCTCCCCCGCGCCGGCGACGAGCGGGCTGTGGAAGGCACAGGCGACGGGGATCCGCTGGGCGGTGATGCCCGTTTCCCGGAGCCGCCGGATGGCCCGTTCGATCGCCGGGACGGGCCCGGAAAGGACGACCTGCTCGGGAGCGTTGTGATTGGCGACGACAACATCGGGGCCGATGAGGGTGGCGGTGAGCGCATCCCGCTCCGCTTTGACGGCAGCCATTGCCCCGGGCCGGGCGACCTGGGCGATGGCTTGCGCGCGGGCCCGGCTGAGCCGGAGGAGGGTTTCGGTGCCGAAGGCCCCGGCGACGGAGAGGGCGACGAGCTCGCCATAGCTGTGCCCGGCCAGCAAATCGGGGCGGACGTTGAGCTCGGCCAGCAGCTTCGCGACGGCGATTTCGACCAGCCCGAGCGCGGGCTGGGCCACGCGGGTGTCGGTGAGGGCGGTTTCTTGCGCCTCGACGGCCTCGGCGGTGAAGGCTTTCGGCGGGAAAGCCGTGGCGGCGATGTCGGGCGCGAGGCGGAGGACTTCGGCGAGTCCGGGAAAGTGCACGAAGAGCTCGGCGAGCATGCCGGTGCGCTGGCTGCCCTGGCCGGGGAAGAGGAAGGCGATCTTGCCGGGATCGGCGGAGCCCACGCCGGTGCGCCTGGACACCGGCTGTTCGAGCCCGCCCGCGCGAAGCCTGCCGGGTGCGGCGGATCCCGCACCGGTGCCCCCGGTCACCGGCATCGGCCGGCCAAGCCCACCCTCGCGAAGCCCGCCGGGCGAAGCCGCGGCGGCACCGGCCCGCCCCGGCGCCGTAGCGTGTTCGAGCTCGGCCAAGGCCTGCTCCGCCTCCGGTGCCCAGTCGCGCAGACCGTGCCCGCGGTCCGGCGCCACCGGTGCCGCGCCGAGGACCGCGTGGAAGTTCGTCCCGCCGAAGCCGAAGGCGCTCACTCCCGCCAGCCGGGCCGGGTGGGCCCACGGCCGCGCCGTCGTCGTGAACGTGAAGGGGCTCGACGCCGCGTCCCACGCGTCGTTCGGCCTGGTCAAGTGCAGCGTCGGCGGCACCACCTCGTGCCACAGCGCCAGCGCCGCCTTGATCAGCCCCGCCAGTCCCGCCGCGCACTTCGTGTGGCCGATCTGGCTCTTCACCGATCCGAGCACACACGCCCCCGCCTCGGCGCCGGCCTCGGTGAAGAAGCCGGTCAGCGTCCGCAGCTCCGTCGCGTCGCCCACCACCGTTCCCGTGCCGTGGGCCTCGACCAGTCCCACGTCCACCGGTGACACCCCCGCGTCCCGGTAGGCGCGCTCCAACGCCCGGCGCTGGCCGTCCGGGCGGGGCGCCGTCAAGCCGAGCGCCTTGCCGTCGCTGGCCGCGCCGACCCCCTTCACCACCGCGTAGATCCGGTCGCCGGCACGCTCGGCGTCGGAGAGGCGCTTGAGCACCAGGCACGCCACCCCTTCGCCCAGCGCGATGCCGTCGGCCGCCGCGTCGAACGGGCGGCAGCGGCCCGTCGGGGACAGCGCCCCCGCCGAGGTGAACATCAGGTAGTCGTGGATCCCGTTGTGCAGGTCGACCGCGCCGCACAGGACCAGCGTGCTCGTTCCCGCACGCAGCTCCTTCGCCGCGAGGTCGAGCGCGGCCAGCGACGAACCGCACGCCGCGTCCACCGTGTAGTTCGCGCCGCCGAGGTCGAGCCGGTTCGCGATCCGGCCGGAGATGACGTTGGCCAGTGTGCCGGGGAACGTGTCCTCGGTCGGTTCGGGCAGCTGGGCGAGCAGTTCGGGCGGCACTTCGCCGAGGTAGCCGTCGAGCAGGGACCGCAGCGTGCCCGCGTTCGCCAGGTCGCCGCCCGCCTCCGCGCCGAACACGACGCTCGTGTGCTCGCGGTCGAAGTCCCGGTTCGCGTACCCGGCGTCGGCGAGTGCGCGACGCGCGGTTTCCAGGGACACCAGCTGCGCCGGGTCGATGCTGCCCATCGCCGACGGCGGGATGCCGTACGCCAGCGGGTCCACGTCCAGCGCGGGCAGGAACCCGCCCCACTTCGACGTCGATTGTCCGAAGTAGACATCCGGGTCCCAGCGGTCGCGGGGGACTTCGGTGACGGCGTCTTCGCCACGGAGGACGTTCGACCAGAACGCCGGGAGGTCGCGCGCCCCCGGGAACGTGCAGGCCATGCCGATGATCGCGATGTCCCCGGAATCCGTCACCGGTGCCTCGGGGCGGACGAACGTCTTCCCGGCGGTGACCTCGCGGTGCAGCTCGGCGATCGTCGTCCGGCGGTCCCGCAGGACGGCCACCTCGCCCGCCATGAACATCCCCTCGGCCAGCTGGGTGGCGGCGTCCAGCGCCTCGCCGTCACGGCGGACGCCCTTGCTGGCGACGCGCAGCCGCCCGGTGTTCAGCTCCTCCAGCCGCTGCCACGCTTCGGGCGTGTTGCCCAGACCGGCCTTGACCTGCTCGAATTCCGCCGTGTACGGACTGGGCAGGCACCGCGTGCGGTGGCCCGGCGCGGTTTCCAGGGTTACGGTGGCGTCCGCGGCGAGCGCGCGTTCCTGAAACAGCCCGGTGATCGCGCCGTGCGTCACGGCTTCTTCGGTGAAGAGGTAGGCGGTGCCCATCAGGACGCCGGCGGCGTCGAGCGGCTCGGCCATCGCGGCGACCATGGCCGCCGAGCGGGCGTCGTGGATGCCGCCCGCGAAGAGCACCTCGACGTCCTTCGCGGCGTCGAGGACGGCCAGCTGTTCCTCCCACAGCTCGAAACTCGGCCGCGGGCCGACGTGCCCGCCGCACTCGGCGCCCTCGAAGACGAACCGCCGGACCCCGGCGTCGAGGTACTGGCGGAGCAGGACCGGCGACGGCACGTGCAGGAACGTCGCGATCCCCTCGGCCTCCAGCGCCTTGGCCTGGCCCGGTTTCCCGCCCGCGACCAGCACGCACCGCGGCCGCGCCGCCCGGACCGCGGCGAGCTGGGCGACGCGCAGGTCGTCGGGTACGAAGCCCAGGATGCCCGCGCCCCACGGCCGGTCGCCGAGGCGGGCGGCGGTCCGGGCGAGCAGCTCGCCGGTGCGCGCACCGTTCGCCGTGGCCACCGCGACGAACGGGAACCCGCCCGCGTCGGCGACCGCGGCCGCGAAGCCCGGCTGGTCGCTCACCCGCGTCATCGGGCCCTGGACGACCGGCAGCGCGCTGCCCAACGTCCGGCACAACCCGGTGCCGAGCCCGGCCTCGGGCACCTCCGCGCCGACGATCCGGCTCACGTCCTTCGTGGACTTGACGACGACGCCCGCCGCACCGCCGGCGAGCGCGCCCACCGCTGTCCGAGACCCGGCCACACTGCCCCACACCGGGACGTCGAAGGTGGCCAGGATCTGTTGCAGCAGAACGAAGTCACTCAACGTGCCACCGCGGGCGACGAGCCCCCGCGCGCCGCCGCGAACGGCCTCGGCGGCCGTCGCGACGTCCGCGACTTCGGCGAGCGCCCCGGTCCACGGCGCTCGCGTACGGACGGCGAAGGCCGCGCCTTCCGGCAGCGGGCCGTCCGTCCGCACGGCGTACGGCACCCGGACCCGGGCCGCGACCAGCCGCAGGTCTTCCGGATCGGCACCGTCGAGGACGCCGAGGCCGCCGTCGCGCGCGACCGCGGCGACCACCCCGGGATCGCCGGCGGCCAGGCACCGGAGCCGGCGAACGTGCGACGGCGGGACGAGCTCGGCCATCGGCGGACCTCCTGTGCGCGGGGTGTGGCGATCTTCAGGAATAACGCACGAGGCACCGGAAACGCAATAGTCGTGCTAACGTGCAAAACTGTGGAACAAGCCGCGATCATGGCGCTGACCAGCACTTTTATCACCGTCATCGCAACCGGAAAATACATTTCCCGCACACACGTGACAATTCGACGCTGAAATACCTGGAGCCCGCGTGGAACTGACTGGACGGGTGGCCGTGCTGACCGGCGCGGCACACGGAATCGGGGCCGCGATGGCCCGCCGCTTCGCCGCGGAAGGCGCGGCCGGGGTGGTCGTGTCCGACGTGGACGCCGCGGGCGCCGCCCGGGTGGCGGCCGAGATCGCGGCCGCGGGCGGCCGGGCCGTCGCGGTGACCGCCGATGCGACGTCCAAAAAGGACCTCAAAGCCCTGGTCGCGACGGCCCGCGCCGAGTTCGGCCCGGTCGACCTGTTCTGCGCCAACGCGGGCGCCGCGTTCGGCACCGGCGTGCACGCGGCCGACGAACAGTGGCAGAAGTCGTGGGAGATCAACGTCATGCAGCACGTCCACGCCGCACAGGTCGTGCTGCCCGCGATGCTGGCGCGCGGCGAGGGCTGCCTGCTGATCACGGCGTCGGGCGCCGGCCTGCTCGGCATCCCGGGCGACGCGCCGTACTCGGTCACCAAGCACGCGGCCGTCGGCCTGGCGGAGTGGCTGGCGATCACCTACCGGCCGCGCGGGGTGCGGGTCAGCGCGCTGTGCCCGCTCGGCGTCCGGACGGCACTGCTGGAACCCGGTATCGCCGCCGGCCACCCGGCCGCGCTGGCGATCGCCGCGGCGGCCCCGCTCATCGAGCCCGAGGACGTCGCCGAGGCCGTGGTGCGCGGGCTCGGCGAAGAGGAATTCCTGATCCTGCCGCACGAATCGGTGCGAGAGTCCTTCGCCCGCAAGGCCGGCGCGGTCGACGCGTGGATCGACGAGATGGCCGTGGGAGGCTGACGTGGAGTACCGCAGGGTCGGTGCGAGCGGGCTCGCCGTCAGCGAGATCGCCTACGGCAACTGGCTGACGCACGGCTCACCCGGCTGCGTCGCCGCGGCGCTGGACGCCGGCGTCACGACCTTCCACACCGCGGCGGCGTGGGACGGCGGCGGCGCGGAGGCCGCGTTCGGCGCGGCGTTCGCCGGCGTGCGCCGCGACGACCTGGTCCTGTGCACCGGCGTGTTCTGGCCGGAAGGGCCGGGCCCGAACGACGCGGGCTTGAGCCGCAAGCACGTGATCGCGTCCCTGGAAGGTTCGCTGCGGCGGCTGCGCACCGACTACGTCGACGTCTACCAGCTGCTGCGCTTCGACTACCGTACCCCGGTGGCGGAGACGTTCCTCGCGCTCTCGGACCTGGTGCGGCAGGGGAAGATCCGGTACGCCGGGACGTCGGAGTGGACGGCCGAGCAGCTGCTGCAGGCCCACGAAGCCGCTTCGCGGTACGACGTGCCGCTGATCGCCAACCAGCCGCACTACTCGATGTTGTGGCGGGTGCCCGAGGCCCAGGTGATGCCGGTGGGCGCGCGGATCGGCGTCGGGCAGTTCGCCTCGGTGCCGCTCGCTCAGGGCGTGCTGACCGGCAAGTACCGGGACGGACGGATCCCCGCGGGTTCGCGCGCGGCCGGGCCGTCCCCCACCCGGCCGTTGCTCATGCCGGAGCTGCTGGCGCGGGTGGAGCTGCTGCGCGGCGTCGCGGACGACGCGGGCCTGACGATGGCCCAGCTCGCGCTGGCGTGGACGTTGCAGCATGAGACGGTCGCCTCGGCGGTGACCGGGGCGAGCACGCCGGAGCAGGTCACGGAGAACGCCAAGGCCGCCGGCGTCCGGCTCGACCTCGACGTGCTGACCCGGATCGACCAGCTGCTCGGCAGCTTCATCCAGACCGATCCGCGGCTGGTGTGGTCGCCGCCGGCGCAGCTGTCTTAACCGGCGCCGAGGCAGACGAACGGGCGGCGGAACGGGTCGACGGCGATCGCGTCGGCCAGCGCCAGCGCCGGGCTGTCCCGGACGGCCAGCGCCCGGTAGTAGTCGTCCATCGCGGCCGCCGACGCGAGGTCGCCGACGCGCGACAGCGGCGCGATCACCGTCCGGGAGCCGCTGGCCAGCAGCGCGCTGGCGAAGCCGAGCGCTTCGTCGCCGGGCCGGATCCGGTTCATCGCCAGCTCGCACGCGGCGAACACGACCTGCCGCGGCGGTTGCCGCAGCCCGGCCATCTCGTGGCCGAACAGGGCGCCGTCGGCGAGTTCGAGCCGGGAGAACAGCGCGTTTTCCGGCTCGTGCGCGCCGTGCGCGGCGAAGTGCGCGAGCTTGGCGCCGTCCATCGCGCGCAGCACGGACTTCACGGTGGCCTTGGCACCGGTCATCGTCGTCGCGGTGCGGTAGTGCGTCGTGAGCTTCTCGAGCTCACCACGGGCACCGGCCAGCCCGGGCCCGCGGACGAGCACGATCTTGCGGGCTCGCGGCGACTTCGTCAGCTCCGCGGCGAGCCAGGCGGTCGCCGACGGCGCCACGACGGTCGGCCGCCCGCGCAGGCCGGGCAGCACGCCCCACGGCACGGCGTAGAGCGGCCCGGTCGGGACGATGACCAGCTCGCGGTCGCCGACGACGTCGGCCAAGGGCTGGATGAGCTGGGCGTCGAGCTTGTCGGCCTGCTTGCGCGCGGAGACCATGACGACCTCGGCCAGCCGTTCGGGCAGGTTGTCGGGAGCCAGGGCATCGAGGTCGACGTTCAGCACGCGCGCGGACTCGGCGGCGGCCCCGGCGGACCCGAGCCGCACGAGCCGGCATTCACCCCCCGCCACGACGACGGCGACGAGCTCGTCCCCGGAGGCGGCGAAGCTGATCATGGCCCGTTCACTGAGCCGCGCAACGACCTCGGCGAGCCCGGCCACCGGCCGCGGACGGCCCCACCGCCCGGTGTGCCAGCCGAGCCGCTGCGCTTCCCGCAGCCGTTCGTTGTACTTCGCCCGCAGGCCGGCGATGGGGTGGCCGTCGTGCTGGGCCTCCTGGATGGCCTGCCCGAGCCCGCGGACCTCGGCCACGCGCGCGGCGAGTTCGGGATCGGTCCCGGCGGAGAGGGGTTCGTAGCGGTAGGTCTGCGCCCGGGTCCGTTCGAGCCAGACGAACAGCCGCCGGGCATCGTGGCGCTCGAGCACGAGCTTCACGGCGAGATCGGCGAGCTCCTGCCCGTGCAGAGCGGTCCCGGAGACGAGGTCCAGCCCACCCATCCGATCCCGGACGGCGTCCAGTTCGGTGAGCCCGGACCGGATCTCGGTGAGCGCCTTGCCCCGGTCGCCTTGGGCAACGGCGAGTTCGGCCCGGCAGAGCCGCCGGAGCATCCGGTAGTCGATGGGGGTCAGCTGCCCGGGGCGGGGAACCTTTTGCAGGGTCTCGACGGCCCGCTTGAGGTTGCCCCGCCGGATGTCCAGCCGCACGGCGAGCATCCGCGCGGTGGCGGCCTGATCGGCGAGCTGGGGAGTCGGCATCTTCGCGGCCGCGCGGAGGGCCCTCGTCGGCAGGCTCGCGGGAACGTCCCCCGTCGCCAGAGCATCCTGTGTGTCGGCCTTCAGCCCCATCAGGGTCGCGTTGGCGGTGCACGTCAGGCACCCGACCTTGAGCATCCGGCGACGCGCCGAGTAAGCCATGCCCCTGGCGAGTTCCACGTCATCGCCCATCAGCGCGGCCGAGGCGCGGTACAGCTCCGCCAACGCCAGTTCCCGGCTGATGCTCTGCTCCTCGACCATGACCGGAAGGATCTCGTCCAGGTGAGCTCCGGCCTCGTCCGCGAGCCCGGCCGCGAGCAAGGCCTCGGCCTGCGCAAGCCGCAGGGTCGACGGGATCTCCATGTCGAGCGCCCGGTAGCTGCGCTCGCATTCGCCGTAAAGCCGCAGCGCCTCCGGAACGTCACCCATCCGGAGGGCGAGCGTGCCCAGTGTCCGCCGGGTGCTCGCCGCGTTGCCGCGCAGTTCGTACTTCTCCGCGAGTTCGAGAGATCTGGTCAGGTCCGCTTGGGCCTCGCGTACGTTGCCCAGCCGGATGTGCACCCACCCGCGGGACGCCAGGGTCATCGTGAAGGCACTCATCCGCGACTCGGGATCGGCGCCGTTGGCGATGCGGTATTCCTGGTGCTCGATGGCCTGGTCGAACGAAGCAAGACTTTCGTCGTTGCGCCCGACACCCATCAGCCGCATGGCGTAGTTGTGGTTGAGCGAACCGTTGAGCTCGGCCCGCAGCACCGGGTCTTCCACCGCGTTGATCAGCAGCCGGACATCGTCGAGGCCCGCCAGTCCCGCAGCCAGGTCGCTGGAGATTTCCGAGGAGACCGCCGTCATGGTGCTGGCCAGGCGGATCCGCGTCACCAGCCAGTCCGTGCGATATTCGGACGGAACGGGGTGCACCGAATCCAGCAGGCTCATCCCGCGACGCAGCAGCCGGAGGCTCTGGTGGTACCGCGCGACGCACGAGGCGTCGGCGGCATCCTTCTGCAGGGAACGAACCCGCTCGATCACTGCGGAGGGGTCCAGGTCAATCACGGGCACTCACCTATGACAACACAGGCTTCGGCAAAAAGAAGCCCGCCTACCGGTAGATCAGCAGGCGGGCTTGCCTCCACGAGGCCTGACTCAGGGCTTGACGACCTGGTAGCAGCCGTTCGCGCACTCGGTGTGGACCGGGTGCTCGGTGTGGATCTTGCCGTCCGAGTCGGTCCACTGGACCGTGGGCTCAGTCGGCTCCGGAGCTTCCTCCGGCTTGACATCCGTGGGCGTCGACATGGTCGATCTCCTCTCCCCTGGGGATCTTCATGGGGACGCTGCCGTGACGGTGAGTCCCCCTCGTCGCGAGGCCCTCTCCCCGCGAACGGCCCAATAGTTTCACATCGGAGCAGTGATCGGGAGAGTTTTCGCTACAGAAAGTCAATCCAAAGTGCGTGAGCAGCATTGATGTCTCACTCGAAGCGTCCTAAAGAGTGAAGTCTGTAACGACGTCCACTACGGACGTGCACTCCACGCACCTCGGTGACTGCTGGGCACGATGTGTCACTTCGGGTACGGACCGTGACCGTCGGGACGGCGGTCCGGACCAGAGTGTCCAGTGTGGACGGCTAAGCCGTCGCGGCCGCGTGGACCGGGGGGTGTCCCTATGTGGTTGTCAAGCCGCAGCGGGGCGGGTTGGCGGTAGTGGGTGCCGTTACGGAGCATGGCGTAGAGGACGTCGCAGCGGCGCCGTGCCAGGCAGATGAGGGCGGCGTTGTGCTTCTTGCCCTCAGCTCGTTTGCGGTCGTAGTAAGCCCGGCTGACTGGGTCCGACAGGGCGGCGAACGCGGCGAGGAAGAACGCGCGTTTGAGCTGGCAGTTGCCGGTGCGGGCGGGGTGTTCGCCCTTGATGCTGGTGCCGGAGCTGCGGGTGACCGGGGCGATGCCGGCATAGGCCGCGAGATGCCCGGAGC
>NZ_JBHVXZ010000152.1:0-20306 GCF_042881395.1 Amycolatopsis sp. NPDC058278
GCAGCGAGCTGACGGCCGACGCCGCCGGCCGTCGGGTCGCGGTCCCAGCCCGTCCCGGCCAGCTCGCGGACCCGGGCCTCGTCGAACGGGAAGCCGTCCGAGCCGATGTGGCGGAACATCCGGACGGCGCTTTCGACCGCCTCCTCGCGGGACTTCGGCGGCTTCGCGCCCATCATCCGCAACGTCGAAAGCGCGGGCCGGCCGAGCACGCGCGACCCGGTCGTCGACATGATCGACGTCAGGGTGCGGATCCGCTCCGGGTACCGCGCGGCCGTGGTCTGGGCGATCATGCCGCCCATGGAGACCCCCGCGATGTGGGCGGTCTCGAGGTCGAGGGCGTCGAACAGGCCGATGGTGTCGGCGGCCATGTCCGTGAGGTCGTACTGCTGCGCGGGGAACCGGCCGGCGAGCATGCCGAGCAGGCTCGGCGGCCGGAAGCGCGGGTGCGTGGAGCGGCCGGCGTCGCGATTGTCGAACCGGATGACCTCGTACCCGCGTTCGGCGAGCTTCGCGCAGAAGGCGTCCGGCCAGCTGTGCAGCTGCTGGCCCAGGCCGGCGACGAGCACCAGCGGCTCGGCGCCGGCGTCCCCGATCCGCTGGTAGGCCAGGGAAATGCCCCGGCCGGCGTCGGCGATCTGGTCGGTCACGAATCTCCTCCGGTGGTCCGGCGGCGCACGATCGCGCGGCCGCCCTTGGCCGGGGCGTAGGCCACGCCCCGCGAGTGCCAGCGTTCGTCCGGCTCGTCGGTCGGAACGAGTGTGAAGTCCCGCAGCAGGGTCCGCAGCACGACGGTCATTTCCATGGTCGCGAAGGCGGCGCCGAGGCAGCGGCGGGTGCCGCCGCCGAACGGGATCCACTGGTAGAGATCCGGGCGCGCGCCGGCGAAGCGGTGCGGGTCGAAGGTGGCCGCGTGGGGGAAGACGGCGTCGTCGTCGTGGATCAGCGCGATGCTGACGAGCACCGCGTAGCCCTTCGGCAGCGTCCACCGGCCGAGCTGGAAGCCGTCCTGCTTGACCTGGCGGGCGGTGAGGTCGATGACCGGGCGGGTGCGCTGGACCTCGAGGATCGTGGCGTCGAGGAGCTTTCCGTCGTCTTCGTGCAGTTCCGCCAGCAGCGCGGGGTGGCGGCGGAGCCGTTCGACGGCCCAGGCCAGGGTGGTCGCCGTGGTCTCGTGCCCGGCGGTGAGCAGGGTGAGGAGCTGGTCGGAGATCTCTTCGCGGCTCAGTCCCGACCCGTCGTCGTAGCGGGTCTGCAGCATCATCGAGAGGACGTCGTCGCGGTCGTTGCCGTCGGCGCGGGCCTTCGCGATCAGCCGGTCGACGATGGCGTCGTACTCGCGGCGCATCCGTTCGAAGCGGCGCCACGGGTTGAAGCGGCCGCGTTTCGGGATCGGCAGCACGGCCAGCCGGGAGCCGAGGGTGACGAACGGCGGCAGCAGCTCGCGCAGCTCGGCGAACTCGGCCCCTTCGGCGCCGAAGACGGCACGGAGGATGGCGTTGAGGGTGATCCGCATCATCGACGGCAGCGTGGCGAACGCTTTGTCTTCGGGCCAGCTCGCCAGTTCGCGCGCGGTTTCTTCCTCGACGATCCGCTCGTACGCCGCCAGCCGCCGTCCGTGGAACGGCGGGACCAGGAGCTTGCGCTGCCGTTTGTGCTCGTCGCCGGACAGCGCGAACATCGACCGGGAACCGAGCACGCGCCCGAGGTTGACCTCGAGGTTGTCGGCGAGCTCGGGCCCGGAGGTGAACAGCTGCTTGATCTCGGCGGCGCCGCTGATCACCACGGCGTTGCCGAAGATCGGCACGTTCACCGTGAAGGCGTCCCCGTAGCGTTCTTTGAGCCGCCGCATGCCGCGCAGGGGCTGCGTCAGCGCGTAGGCGCCCTGGACGGCACGGGGCGCGGTGGGCCCCGGTGGCAGCGTCGCGGGGCTTGTCATGGTCGTCATCGACCCTCCTGGAAGGTGGTACGCGAGCGTACCGTCGGTACGGTACGCCGGTGTACCATCCGGTTTCAAGAGCGAAGGTCTGGGAGGTATAGCGTGACTTCCGTGGACGTCGACACCCGCCGGTTCCGCCAGCGCCTCCTGGACGGGCTGGCCGAGTCGATCACCGAGGCCGGCTTCCGCGACACGACGGTGGCCGACGTCGTCCGCCGCGCCCGCACGTCGCGCCGGACGTTCTACGAGCACTTCTCCAGCCGCGAAGAGTGCTTGATCGCGCTCCTGGCGGAGGCGAACCGGTCGATGATCCAGCAGATTTCCGAGGCGGTGGACCCACGCGCACCGTGGCGGGACCAGGTCCGCCAGGCGATCGAGACGTGGATCGCGTGCGCGGAGTCCGAGCCGGCGATCACCTTGAGCTGGATCCGCGACGTACCGGCGTTGGGTGCCCCGGCCCGCGGCCTGCAGCGCGACGCGATGGAGGGCTTCATCGCGATGACGCTGCGCCTGACGGACACCCCGGAAATGCGCGCGGCGGGCATCACCCCGCCTTCGCGGCAGCTGTCGATCATGCTCCTGGGCGGCCTGCGGGAGTTGATCGCCACGACGGTGGAGGACGGCGGCCGCGCCGGTGATGTCACCGAGGTCGCGGTCCGGGCCTCGATCGCGCTGCTCGGCCCGGCGTAACGCACCGGCTGGGTGGCGGCACCCGCCACCGGGTGCCGCCACCACCACCCCCAGCTCCGCAGCGTCGGCGTCGCGCTGCGCAAGACCAATCTGACAGGCGGTGGCGGCTCCCGGGAGGGAGGAATCGCGGGATCCCGGTCAGGCGAGCGCGGCGAGACGGCGTTCGATCCGCTCGATGTCGGAGGCCCGGTGCTGCCGGCGGAAGAGGGCGAGGGCCTCCAGCCACAGGTGCCGGGCCCGGCGGTAGCGGTGGGCCGACGCGTACACCTCGGCGAGGTCGGCGAGCACGACCGCCTCCTGTTTGGGGTCGAACGCCCCGCGCAGGAGGTTCACCGCGCGCCGGTAGTGGCGGACCGCGCTCGGGTGCCGTGCGGCCTGGTGGTCGATGTAGCCGATGCTGTGCAGGGCATAGGCCTCGGCGTCGAGGTACCGGAGCCGGCGGAACAGGCGCAGTGCCGCGGTGCAGTACCTGGTGGCCTGGTCGAGTTCGCCCAGGCGCGCGTACTGCCACCCCACCGTGTTGAGGGCGTTCGCGATCCGGGCGGCCTGGCCGAGACCTTCGTACAAGGTCAACGCCTGCCGTGCCGGCGCCAACGCACGCCGGGGATCCCCCTGCTGCTCCCAGGCCGCGGCGAGTGCCTCGTGGGCGCGGGCCTGGCCCGCGACGTCGCCGGCCTGCCGGAACAGCTCCAGCGCCCGGCCGAGCTGGGTCATCCCGGCTCCGTGATCGCCGACCATGACCCGTGCCCAGCCGTAGAGCCGATGGACGTCCGCCTGGTCGGAGCGCCCGCGGATGTCGGTGACGGCGTCGATCGCGGGCTGCCAGACGCGGAGGTTGTCGTCCCGGCGGTCGTGGCGCATGTGGTGGGTGTTCACCGTCCACGCGATCCGCCAGACCTCCTCGACCCAGCCGCGCCGGATCGCGCACTGCTGGGCGGCGAGCAGGTTCGCGTGTTCCTCGGCGAACCACTGCACGGCCGCGGCGTGGTCGTCGAGGGGCGCCGGATGGCATCCGGGCGGCGGGGGCGGGAGGTCGATCGACGGGCGGTGGTCGTCGAGCAGCCGCTCGGCGGCGAACGCGGTGTGCAGGTAGAAGCCGACGAACCGGCGGATCGCCTGGTCCCGTGCGGCCTCGGAGAGGTCGGTCTGCGCGCGGTCGCGGGCGTAGAGGCGGACGAGGTCGTGCATCCGGTACCGGCCGGGGCGGTGCTGCTGGAGCAGGTGGGCGTGCTCGAGGGTGCGCAGCGGCCGGCGGATCCGGTGGCCGGGCCGGCCGGTGAGGCCGGCGATGGCGGCGACCGGGACGTCGGCGCCCGGCGCCAGGCCGAGGTGCCGCAACAGGTCCGCGGCTTCGTCGTCCAGCGCCCGGTAGGAGGCGGAGAACACCGAGGACAGCCGCACCGACGCTTCGCCGGCGTCGAGCCCGTCCAGCCGGCCGGTTTCGTCGGCGAGTTCGGCGGCCAGCAGCGCCAGGGGAAAGGCCGGGTTCGAGCCGGCCCGGGCCGCGACGATGCTGATGGCCAGCGGCAGCCCGGCGCAGAAGCGGACCAGTGCGGCGCTCGCGTCGGCCTCGGCGTCGACCTTGGCGGCGCCGAGGTGCTTGACGAGCAGCTCGCCCGCTTCGCCCGGGGTGAACATCGGCAGCCGCATCGCGTGCGCACCGCGGGCGACGAGCCCGGTGAGGTGGTGGCGGCTGGTGACGATCACCGTGCAGCCGCCGCTGCCCGGAAGCAGCGGTTCGGCCGCGGCGCTGTCCCGGGCGTTGTCGAGGACGATCAGCATGCGCTTTCCGCTGACCAGCGTCCGGTACAACGCGGCCTGCGCGGTCAGGCCGGCCGGGATCGCCGAGGGGGCGACGCCGAACGCGTCGAGGAAGCCGCGGATCGCGGTTTCGGGCGGCATCGGCGGACCGGCGGGGTCGAACCCGCGGAGATCGACGTAGAGCTGGCCGTCCGGGAACCGGTCCAGCTCACGGTGGGCCCAGTGCAGCGCCAAGGCCGTCTTCCCGACACCGCCGGCCCCGGCGACCGCCGAGATGGCCAGGACGGCACCGTCGCCGACCCGGCCGCCGTCACACGCGGCCGAAAGCTCCTTCAGCTCGTCCACGCGGGCGGTGAACCGCAGTGGTGGCGCCGGAAGCTGGTGCGGCACCGGCGACACCGCCCGGCGCTCGGTGACGGGAGCGGCCGGACGGCGCGAATTGGCGAACCCCAGGTCCGCGTCGGTTCCGGCGTCCAGCACAGCGCGGAACGCGGCCCGGTACCGGGCGTTCGGCCACCGGATGGTGCCGCGCTCGAGCTTCGCGACGTAGTTGTCGTCCAACGCCGTCCGCTGCCGGTGGTGCTCCCAGAGGCAGGCGTTGACCAGCTCCGCCAGCTCCCGCCGCGACAGGCACTCACCGGGGTGCTGCCTCGATCCGGTGCGTTCCCGCGCCGCCCGGAGCCGTTCGTTCTCCGTCACCGTCGCTGAGCTCCTCCCCGCAGCTCAAGCTCACAGGGTGACCATCCGTACGCGTGTTGTCAACGCGGCCGGGCCCGGGCCCTTTCCGGAGGGCCCGGGCCCGGTTTCAGGCGTCGAGATCCCGGGCGATCAGCTCGGCGAGTGCGTCGACGGACTCCTGGGCCGCGTCGCCTTCGGCGGTGAGTTCCACCTCGTCGCCGAAAGCCGCGCCCAGGGTCATCAACCCGAGGACGCTGGCCGCGTCGACGGGGTCACCGGCGACGCCGGCCGTGATCTTGGCGATCCGGACCTTCGCGGGCTGCCCGGCGGCCGTCTTCGCGACCAGGCCCGCGGGCCGGGCGTGGAGCCCGACGCTGCTGGCGACGAGCGTGCGGCGTTGGTACACAGTGGACTCCTTCACGCGTTGACCGGCTGGCCGGAAACGGCGGACGAGCGCTCGGCCGCCCGGAAGCGCACCTGCTTGAGCGCGATCACCGACCCGGCGGCGACCAGCGTCCCGGCGATCAGCGCCACCAGGAACAGCAGCGGGTTACCGATCAGCGGGAGCACGAAGATCCCGCCGTGCGGGGCGCGCAGCGTCGTGCCGAAGGCCATCGACAGCGAGCCGGTGACCGCCGAGCCGAGCATGATCGACGGGATCACCCGGAACGGGTCCGCCGCGGCGAACGGGATCGCGCCCTCGGTGATGAACGACGCGCCCAGCAGCCAGGCCGCCCGGCCGTTCTCGCGTTCGGCCTCGGTGAACAGCTTCTTGCGGACCGTGGACGCGAGCGCCAGGGCCAGCGGCGGCACCATCCCGGCGGCCATCACCGCGGCCATGATCTGCAGCGACGCCGTCGCGCCGGTGGTCAAGCCGCCGACGGCGAAGGCGTAGGCGGCCTTGTTGACCGGGCCACCCATGTCGAAGGCCATCATCAGGCCGAGCAGCGCGCCGAGCAGCAGCGCGCTGGCACCGCTGAGGCTGTTGAGCCAGTTCGTCAGCCCGCTCGTCGCGGCGGCCATCGGCTTGCCGACCACGACGTACATCAGCACACCGACCACAATGGACCCGAGCAGCGGGTAGACGACCACCGGCATGATGCCGCGCATCGCCTTCGGCACCTGGATCTTCTTCAGCGCCAGCACGACGCCACCGGCCAGCAGACCGGCGACGAGGCCGCCGAGGAAGCCCGCGCCGACGGTGACGGCGATCGCGCCGCCCACGAAACCGGGGGCGATCGCCGGGCGGTCGGCCATCGCGAAGGCGATGAAGCCGGCCAGCACCGGCACCAGGAAGTCGAAGGCCGCGCTGCCGATCTGGAACATCAGCGCGGCCCAGCCGGCGACCGAACCCGCGTCGAAGTGCTCGGTGACCTTCGGCGCGTCGACGATCTTGTAGCCGCCGAGGGCGAAACTCAGCGCGATCAGCAGGCCGCCCGCGGCGACGAACGGGATGAGGTAGCTGACGCCGGTCATCAGCCACTGGCGGATCTTGGTCCCGGCGTTGTCGTTCGCGCCGACCTTCGAAGTGAGCTCCGGGGCGGCCGGTGTCGCGGGTGCCGGCTCACGGGCGGCGGCTTTGGCGCGCTCGAACAGCCCGGCCGCGTCGTTGATCGCGGCCTTGACCGGTGCCTCGACGATCGGCTTCCCGGCGAAGCGGTCCCGGCCCTGCACCGCGAGGTCGGCGGCGAAGATGACGGCGTCCGCGCTCGCGATGTCCTCGGCGGACAGCGGTTCGGACCCGGCCGAACCCTGGGTCTCGACGACGATCTCGTCGCCGTTGGCCTTGGCGGTCTGCTCCAGCGACTCGGCCGCCATGTAGGTGTGGGCGATCCCGGTGGGGCAGGCGGTGATGGCGACGAACTTCATGATCAGGCCACCTCCTGGCGGATGTACTCGGCGAGGGCGACGGCGTCGGTGGCGTCGGAGAGGTTCTGCTTGAACTCCGCCCGGACCAGCCGCCGGGCGAGCGCGGCGAGAACCTTGAGGTGGTCGCTGCCCCCGCCTTCCGGCGCGGCGATGAGGAAGATCAGCTTCGCCGGGCCGTCCGGCGCGCCGAAGTCGATACCGGCGTCGCTGCGGCCGAACGCCAGCGTCGGCGCGGTCACCGCGGCCGAGCGGCAGTGCGGGATGCCGATGCCGCCTTCGAGCCCGGTGGCCATCTGCTCCTCGCGGGCGGCGACGTCCTTCAGGAACAGGTCGAGGTCGGTCACCCGCCCGGCGTCGACGAGCCGCTGCGCGAGGCCGCGGATGGCGGCCTGCTTGTCGGCGGCGTCGAGGCCGAGGTCGACCAGGTCGGCGGTGATCAGGTCTGGGGTGGTCATGCGGCGGCTCCGCTGAGGGTGAAGGTGGGGTCGGCGTCGAGCAGGCGCACCTGGTCGGGGTGCACGTCCTGCGGGGTGGGCATGCGGCTGCCCTCCTGCGTGACCGCGGCGGTGCCGTAGGCGACCGCGGTCCGCAGGGCTTGGGGGCCGGTTCCTCCGGCGTGGAGGAACCCGGCGAGTGCGGCGTCTCCGGCGCCGACAGTGCTGCGCACGGCCACCAGCGGGCCGAGCGCGTGGCAGGTTCCGGTCTCCTCGACGAGCACCGCGCCGCGCGCGCCCAGGCTGACCAGCACGCGGCCGACGCCGCCGGAGATCAGCTCCCGGCAGAACGCGACGACGTCGCCGAGCAGCGGCAGCGGGCGGCCGGCGAGCTCGATCAGCTCGTCGAGGTTGGGCTTGAGCAGGTCCGGCCCGGCCGCGCAGGCGGCGGCGAGCGGCGCGCCGGAGGAGTCGACGGCGACCTTCGCCCCGGCTTCGCGGGCGAGCTTCGTCAGCCGCGCGTAGAAGTCGTCGGGCACACCGGCGGGGAGGCTGCCGCAGCAGACCAGCCATTCGCCGCGCGCGGCGAGCTCGACGGCGCGGCGTTCGAGGGTGGCGAGTTCGGCGGGGGAGATCTCCGGGCCCGGCTCGTTGATCTTCGTCGTGGTCCCGTCGGCTTCCACGAGCGTGATGTTGCTGCGGGTCGAGCCGGCGATCGGCACGGCGACGACCGGGACGCCTTCGGGCGCGAGCAGGTCGGCCAGCCGCTCGCCGACCGCGCCGCCGGCGGGCAGCAGCGCGACGGTCGGAGTCCCGGCGGCGGCCAGCGCGCGGGCCACGTTCACGCCCTTGCCACCGGGGTCGAGCCGCACGGCCGACGCACGCAGCACCTCGCCGCGGCGCAGCTCGGCCAGCCGCGCAGTCCGGTCGAGGCTCGGGTTGGGGGTCACGGTGACGATCACGCCAGCACCACCTCCGGGCCCGCTTCCTCGAGTTCGGCCACCGCGCCCGCGTCGATGCCGCTGTCGGTGACCAGGACGTCGATCTCGGCCAGCCGCGCGAAGCGGCTGAGCTGGTCGGTGCCGTACTTGCTGTGGTCGGCCAGCAGCACCCGCTTGCGGGCGGCGGCGACTACGGCGGCCTTCACGGCGGATTCGGCCATATCCGGCGTGGTGCAGCCGTGCTCGGCCGAAAAGCCGTTGGCGCCGAGGAAAGCGACGTCGACGAGCAGGCCTTCGAGCGCGCGCAGTGTCCAGGCCTCGACCGCGGCGAGCGTCGTCCCCCGGACGCGGCCGCCCAGGATGTGCAGCGTGATGCCCGGCCGGGTGGCGAGGATCGAGGCGACCGGGATCGAGTTGGTGATCACCGTCAGCTCGCGGTCGGTGGGCAGCAGCGTCGCGAGCCTGCTGGTCGTGGTGCCCGCGTCGAGCAGGATCGAGCCGCGGTCGGGCACCAGGTCCAGCGCGGCCCGGGCGATCGCGTCCTTTTCGGCGGCGTTGGTCTGGTCCCGCTGCGCGACCTCGGGTTCGAAGTCGAGCCGCTCGACGGCGACCGCGCCGCCGTAGACGCGGCGGACCACGCCTTGGCGTTCCAGGACGCCGAGGTCGCGGCGGATGGTCTCGGGAGCGACACCGAGTTCGGCGGCGACGTCACCGACGTCGACGCGTCCGTCGCGTCGTGCGCGTTGCGCCAGGAGCTGATGCCGTTCGGCGGCGTACATGCCCGTTCCTCTCCGATGTTTGCCCGTTGCCGTTTGATTGTGCCCGTTGTTACCGTACTGTCAATCCCCAGTTACGCGTCACTTGCTCCCGGAGGTCCCGAAATGCAGTTGTCCGGAGTCGGAGTCAGCCCCGGGCGGGCCGACGGTCCCCGCGTGCTCGTGGCCGCTGACCTGCCGGAACCCGCTTCTTCGCCCGCTCCTGCCGATCTCGAGGCCGAAGCGGGCAAGATCGGGCAGGCGGCGACGACGGTGGCGGCCGCGTTGTCCGATCGTGCCCGTTCCGTGTCCGGGGATGCCCGGTCGGTGCTGGAGACGACGGCCGCGATGGCGTCCGACCCGGCGTTGACCGCGTCCGCGGAGAAGCTCGTCCTCGCGCGATCGCTCCCGGCGCCGCGGGCCGTCTGGGAAGCGGCGGGCGAGTTCATGACGGCACTGCGGGCCGCGGGCGGCTACATGGCCGAACGCGCCCGGGACGTCGCCGACGTCCGCGACCGGATCGTCGCGGCGTTGCTGGGCGTGGCCCCACCGGGCGTGCCGGACCTGACGTCGCCGAGCGTGCTGGTGGCGCGGGACCTCGCTCCGGCCGACACCGCCGGGCTCGACCCGGAGCTGGTCCTGGCGCTGGTGACGGCGGAAGGCGGCCCGACGAGCCACACCGCGATCCTGGCGCGGGCGCTGGGCATTCCCGCCGTGGTCGCGTGCGCCGGGGTGCTGGAACTGGACAGCCCGGGCCTCGCGGTCGACGGTTCGGCAGGCACGGTGACCCCCTCCGACGGCACGGTGCGGGCGCCGGCCCGGACGTCCCGCCCGACGTGGGACGGCGTCGGCCGCCTCGCCGACGGCCACCGCGTGAAGCTGCTGGGCAACGTGGGGTCCGCCGCGGACGCCGCGGCCGCGGCGGCGGCCGGCGCGGAAGGGGTGGGGCTGTTCCGCACCGAATTCTGTTACCTCTCCGCCGCTTCGGAGCCGACGGAGGCCGAGCAGCGGGCGGCGTACGCGGCGGTGCTGGCGCCGTTCGCGGGCAAGCCGGTCGTCGTCCGGACGTTGGACGCCGGTTCCGACAAGCCACTGGCGTTCCTGCCGATGGGCGAGGAACCCAACCCGGCCTTGGGTGTCCGCGGCCTCCGCGTGGCGTTCGACCGCCCGGAGCTGCTGGACCGCCAGCTGGCGGCGATCGCGGCGGCGGCCGCGGACACCGGCGCCGAGTTGTCGGTGATGGCGCCGATGGTGGCCACGGCGGCGGAGGCGGCGTGGTTCGCCGCGCGCGCCCGCGCGGCGGGCATCGAGCGGGTGGGCGTGATGATCGAGATCCCGGCGGCGGCGTTGTGCGCCGATTCGATCCTCGCGGAGGTGGACTTCGTGTCACTGGGAACGAACGACTTGGCCCAGTACGTGTTCGCGGCGGACCGCCAGCTGGGCGCGGTGGCGGCGTTGAACGCCCCGGACCAGCCGGCGCTGCTGCGGCTGGTATCGATGGTCGCCCAAGCCGGCGCGGCGGCGGGAAAGCCGGTGGGCGTGTGCGGCGAGGCAGCGGCGGACCCCGCGCTGGCGCCGGCACTGGTGGGGCTGGGCGTGACGTCGTTGTCGATGAACGCGGCGGCCCTGGCGGCCGTGGGCGCGGCACTGCGCGAGGTGGATCTCGCCGATTCTCGGGCCGAGGCGGGATCTCGCACGGCGACGGCCGGGTTGCCGCCCCAGTCGTGAGTCGGCCGCCTACGTGACGGCCGGATCGCCGAGCGCGAGCTCGGGTGGCCGGCCCCGCCGGGTGACGACGACGGCCGCGGATCCGAAGGGGGACGCCGTGCCGGCCGGCCGCGACATCTCGAGCCGCAGCAGGCGGGCGCCGGTGACGTCGAGCTCGATCTTCGCCGGCTTCCCGGCCGCGACCTCGTGTTCGGAACGCGGCGTTCCGTCGAGCACCAGGCGGAAGCGCCCGACCTGGAAGGGATCCCGGGCGTTGTCGAGCACGCCGGCGACCGTGGTGAACCGCTGGTAGTGCCCGCCCAGGTCCATTTCGATGAATCCCGGGCCGGTGGTGGTCGGCGCGCTTGGCCGGAGAACGATGCTGTTCTCGTAGTGCAGGCCGTCGATCCAGGCCGCCCCTCGCCGGATTCCCGGGCTGGTGCACGTCCACGGCAGTTCACCGGCGAGCACCCGCCGCGGTTCCCGCGCCCCGCCGCGCCAGACACCGCGGCGGGGCATCGGGTACTGCCCCTGACCGGTGATCGCGGCGAGCAGGTCGGCGACTCCTGCGTCGGTGAACTCGGCGATCTCGTACCGGGTCGTGGAGTAGGGGTTGAGGAATTCGGGGATGTCGTCGATCGAGTGGCCGGGCAGGACCACCGGGAGAACCCTGCGGGTTCCGGCCTCGAGGTCCTTGGTCAGCTTGTTGCGGATGATGGCGGTCTCGAACTGGGCGCCGCGCCCTTCGTCCGGCGGCGCGTCGCCGTCGGCCCGCGCCCGGTACAGGGGAGACGCGACGACGATGACGAAGTCGGCCGCCTTGAGGTTCCGGGTCGCCCAGAGTGACCAGTCGATGCGGACGTTGTCGTGCCACTGGTCGAGGACGACCTCGAGGCCGATCCGGCTGTGCAGGACGGTCGCGAACCGCCGGACCTGCGCCTTGTGCTCCTCGGAGTCGTGTGAATAGCTGACGAACACCCGGGGTGCCTCGTGCTCGGACATCGCCCTCTCCTCGGGATCGGTCGGTGATCAACCGATCCGGGAGATCGGTATTCCGGAAACGACTCGTTTTCTGTTTCCGCGTTCGCCTGTCATATATCCGGGCTCGGCCGAGGTGTCAAGTGCTTGTTTCCCGGTCGTTTTCGCCGCTGACCAGTTATTGTCCTGGATCTGTCAGGTTTCCCGCCTTCTTGACTGGCACACAACGGATCTAGGATCGGACCCGCCTGGCGGGAGCGGCGAAGGGGCGGCGGCACGCGTGTACGAGTACGACGTGTTCATCAGTTACCTGCGCACGGCGAGCGACATATCGGCGTGGATTCGTCACCATTTTCACCCCCGTCTCCTGGAAGTGCTCGACAACAATCGGTACGAGGACGTCAGGATTTTCTTCGACGACCAGGTCCGCGTCGGAGCCAGCTGGCCGGCGGAACTGAGCTCGGCGTTGCAGCGCTCCCGGGTGCTGGTTCCGGTCTGCTCCCCGAAGTACTTCCGGAACGAATGGTGCCTGGCCGAGTGGGCCTCGATGGCGGAGCGGGAGGCACTGACCGCCGCCGCGGCGGGGGAGCACCGGCGGCCCTTGATCTACCCCGTGATCTTCTGCGACTCCCGGCACTTCCCCGACTGGGCACACGCGCGCCGCCCCCGTGACCTGCAGCAGTGGAACCACCCCTTCGAGCACTTCCAGACCGCGCCGGCCTACCTCGACTTCAACCAGCAGATCAAGCAGATCGCCGCGGAGCTGGAGGAGCTCATCGAACGAGCGCCGGAGTGGCGGGGCGACTGGCCGGTGCGCACGCCGCCCGCGGAACCGCCGGCGCCGGCGCGGATGCCGAGGTTCTGAACGATGCCGGGTGCGGTGTTCACCTTCTACTCCTACAAGGGCGGGGTCGGCCGGAGCTTCACGCTGGCCAACGTCGCCGTGCTCCTCGCCCGCTGGGGCCACCGCGTGCTCTGCCTGGACTGGGACCTCGAGGCCCCCGGGCTCGGCGACTACTTCCGCCCGCGGCTGCCGGCGGCGCCGAGCGGCGGTGTGGTCGACATCGTCGACGACTTCCGCCACGGCCGGTTCGCGCCGGAAGCCCACGTCCAGCGGCTGGCGGACGCCGGTGTGCTCGACTTCGTCGCGGCCGGCCGCGACGAGCCCGGCTACGTCGCGCAGGTGCAGGAGATCGACTGGGACGGCCTTTACGACGACGGGTTCGGTGAATACCTCGAGAAGTGCCGTGAGCAGTGGGTCGCGCGCTACGACTTCGTCCTCATCGACAGCCGCACCGGGATCTCCGACATCGGCGGGATCTGCACGGCGCACCTGCCGGACCACCTGGTCCTGCTGTTCACCGCGAACCGGCAGAGCATCCTCGGCGCGGTGGAGGCGGCCCGGCGCGCCGACGCGGCGCGCAACCTCCTGCCGTTCGACCGCTCACGGCTGACCGTCCTGCCGGTGCTGTCGCGGTTCGACAACCGGGAAGAGTACGACCGGTCGGAGACCTGGCGCCGCCGCGTGGTCGACGAGACAGCCGAGCTGTACCGGACTTGGCTCGACCAGACGGTCGAGCCGGCCACGATGGCCCGCCACCTCACCCTGCCGTACGTGTCCTACTGGAGTTTCGGCGAGCAGCTGCCGGTGCTGTCGGAACAGACGCCGAGCGCCGACCAGATCGGCTTCGCCCTCGAGACGGTCGCCGCCGTGATCGCCTGCCGGCTCGACCGGACCGATCTGCTGGCCGAAAACCGCGATGCCTACGTGGCTTCCGTCCGATCGAGCCGGCGGGAGTTCCACCACGACCTGCGGGTCAGCGTCCCGCGCTCGTCCGTCGGCACGGCGAACGAGCTGGTCGCCGAGCTGGAGAAGCGGGACGTCCGCGCGGTGAAGTCGCTCTCGGGCGATCGTTCCCTGCTGGCGCGGGCCGAGGACGACGCGCGGCACCTGTGCCTGGTCGTCGACGGAAAAGTCAGCCGCTGGCAGGCGGCCGAAGTCGAGCTGTTCCTGCACCGCACCCTGGGCCAGGACCGCCGGGTGATCCCGATCCTGACGGCGGGCACCGACGCGTCGTCGCTTCCGGGTTACGTCGGGAACCTCCGCTACCTGCGCCTGAGCCGTTCGCGCGGGCCGGCCGAGGTGGCCCGCGATCTCGTCGGCCAGTTGAAGGGCTTCACCCCGCTGGTCGACGCCGACGACGATCTCGACCTCCCCGCGCTCCTCGCGCAGGCCCGCGGAACCCGGCTGCGCCCGTCCCGGTGGGACCTCGTCGACGAGCTGGTCACGGCCTTGCAGGCGGCCGTCGGCGCGGGCGACGGCGGCCGGACCCGCGACCTCGCGACGGACCTCGCGGTGGCGGTGAAGCCGCGCTCCCCGAGCGGCGACGACCACCACGCGGCCCCGCCGAGCGTCCGCCGGTCGATCGACTGGCTCCTGCGGACCCTCGACACCCGCGCCCGGACCACCACGAAACCGAACCACCGGAAGGATCTCGGATGACCGACCGCTTGGGACACAAGCAGACCGCGGCGATGTTGATGCTGATGGTGCTGGGCCGGGAGGTGCCCAACCCGGAACTGAAGGAGCTGGTGGGCTTCACGCTCACCGGCAAGGAACGCACGCAGCTGAACGACAAGCGGTACGTCACCAGCGAGAAGGCCGGCCGCTCGTTCGTCCACCAGCTGACCGACCGGGGCTGGGCCTGGTGCGAAGAGGAGATCGCGGCGAAAACGCCCCCGCCGCCACGCCCGCAGAGCGTCCTCTGCTCCTCGCTCTATGTCGTCCTGGGTGGTGTTGCCGACTTCCTCCACCGGCGTGATCTGCGGCTGGCCGATGTCTTCGGCTCGACGAACGGTGTTGCGGTCGAACCCGAAGCCGAACCCGAACACGATCTCGAGACGCGCATCCGCGTCGCCTATCGCGAGCTCGTGCGGGAACCCCGCGGCTGGGTCGCCCTGGTGGACTTGCGGCCGAAGCTCGGTGGCGCGGCCGCCGCGGAGGTCGACGCCGTGCTCAAGGAACTGAGCCGCACGGGCAAAGCACACCTCGTTCCCGAAGACAACCGCAAGGTGCTCACCGCGGCCGACCAGGAGGCGGCGATCCGCGTCGGCGGCGAGGACAACCACCTGCTGTCGATCGAGGCGTGATGATGGATGAACTGAAAGCACTGGCGACCCTGAGCTTCGACTGGGCGGACACACCCGACCACGTCTGGCGGGACTCGCCCTATCACGTCGACGGCCTGCACGACGACGCGCTTTCCGCCCTCGACACGGGTATCCGCGACGCCGTGTCCAGCGACGGGCCGAGCCCCATCGGGCTCGTCCTGCGCGGGCTGAAGGGAGTCGGCAAGACCCATCTGCTGGGCCTGGTCCGGCGCCGGGTGCACCGCGCACGGGGCTACTTCTTCCTCGACGACGTCACCGCGGCCGAGGCGTTCTGGGAAAACACCGCCGAGGCGCTGCGGCGCGGGCTGGCCCGGCCGGACGATTCGGGCGAATCCCAGCTGAAGCGGTTCTTGCTGCGTGTGTGCCTGCGCGCCCACGTCGAAGCCGACGTCGAGGCAAGGATCCGCCGTGGCCGCGGGCTGACTGCCAACGACGTCGAGGCGTTCGTCGACGGCGTGGCCTGCCTCGACGAGATGGTCGCCGACGAATGCGGGGACACGGCCCGGGCCCTCGTGCTCATCGCGAGCCGGGACCGGGGCACCAAGTACATCGGCGAGGACTACCTCGACGGCGATGCCGAGCTGACGTCCGAAGCCCGCCAGTGGAACATCTACTCGCGGCCGAAGCCGTCCCGTGTCCTCGTGCAAGAGATCACGCGGCTGCTCGCCCTCACCGGGCCGGTCGTGATCGCCGTGGACCAGCTCGACACCCTCGTCGCGCGATCGATGAAGCGGACCGAAGAGACCGGTGACAGTACCGGGGAAAACCTCCTGGTGGCGCAGATAGCCGACGGTCTCATGGGGTTGCGAGAGGTCACTCACAAAACGCTGACCGTGCTCGCCTGCCTACCGTCCACCTGGGAGCAGATCAAGACGAAGGCGGCGGGTACCGTTCCCGACCGCTTCCGGGAATCCGTGACGCTCGGTCGGATCACCGAACCCGGGATCGGCCGGGCGCTCGTGGAGAAACGGCTCGGAGTCGTCTACGAGTCCATGGGCTTCACCCCGCCGCATCCGACCTGGCCCGTGGCCCCCTCGGCGTTCGAGGGCCCGTGGGAACAGTGGACGCCGCGGGAACTGCTCAAGCGCATCGGCGCGCACATCGACGTGTGCCTGCGTGCCGGGCAGGTCCGGGAGCTCGCCTCCTTCGACGAAAAGGCCGTGGTGCCTGCCGCCCCCGTGCGGACCGCGGTCGAAAGTGGCCGGTTCGCCGAACTGGACGCCGAATTCGAGAAACTGCAGGGAGAAGCGGATCCGGGCACACTGCTCGCCGAGAAGACCGTGGACAAGGTGATGCCCGACCTCCTCTCCGCGGTGCTGCGCTGCTGGGTCACCGAAGTCGGCGACGACGAACTGGAATGGTCGTGCGAGCGCCAGAACGGGCGCAGCGAGGTGCACGCCTGGTTGTCCCGGACCCTCGACGAGGCCGCGGACCTGCAGGAACACTGGGCGTTCCGGGCGATCGCAGCCCACGACCCGCGCGCCGCGCTCAGCCGGTTCCGCAAGGCGCGCTCCGCCGCGGGCCAGTTGCACGGGGCCGACAACCGCCACCTCGTGATCCTCCGGGATGCCTGGGGGCGCGGGGCCAAAACGCGGGAAGAGGTGGCGAAGTTCACCGCCGCGGGCGGCCGGACGATCCGGCTCTCCGAAGCCGACGTGAAAACCTTCTGGGCCTTGCAGAAAATGCTCGGTGACGGGGGCCGTGAACTGCACGAGTGGCTCATCGACCGGCGGCCCGCGAGCCGGTCGGAGTTGTTGTCCGCGGTGCTGCCGGAGAAGCCCTCGGGGCAGCCGGCCGAGGGGACCCACCCGCCGCCCGCCGACGGGGAGATCACGCTCGGCACCGTCGTCGGCTCGGGGGAGCCTGTGCGTCTCGGGCTCTCCGCGCTGCGCAAGCACGCCGCCGTCTTCGCCGGGTCCGGTTCCGGGAAGACCGTGCTGCTCCGGCGGGTCATCGAGGAGTGTGCGCTGCAGGGCGTCTCCGCGATCGTCCTGGACCCCAACAACGACCTCGCGCGCCTCGGGGACGCCTGGCCCGAGCCGCCCGGCGGCTGGAAGAACGGTGATGCCCAGCTGGCCGAGCGGTACCTCGCCGAGACCGATGTCGTCGTCTGGACGCCGGGGCGGGCGACCGGGCGGCCGCTGGCGTTCCGGCCCTTGCCCGACTTCGCCGGCGTTCTCGACGACACCGACGAGTTCACCGCGGCCGTCGAGGTGGCCGTGGCGACGCTCGCGCCGCAGGCCCGGTTGACCGGCAGCACCGCCAAGGCGAACATCGGGCTCGCGGTGCTCCGGCAGGCGGTGATCCACCACGCGCGGACCGGGTCGCGCAGCCTTCCGGACCTCGTCGAGCTCCTGTCGGACCTGCCGGAGGACGTCAGCAACCTCAACGACGCCCCGCGCATCGCGGCCGGCCTGGCCGAAATCCTCAAGGCGGCCATGGTCAACGACCCGCTCTTCGCGAGCGGTGGCGAACCGGTGGATCCGGGTGCGCTGCTGACCCCGGCAGCCGGCAAGCGGGCCCGCGTCTCCGTGATCAGCTTCGTCGGGTTGCCCGCCGAAGAACAGCGGCAGAACTTCGTCAACCAGCTGCAGATGGAACTGTTCGCATGGATCAAGCGCCACCCCGCGGGCGACCGGCCGCTGGGCGCGTTGTTCGTGATGGACGAAGCCCAGACGCTGGCGTCCTCCGGAAGTCTCACAGCGAGCACGCGCAGCACGATCGTGCTCGCTTCCCAGGCCCGCAAGTACGGTCTCGGGCTGCTGTTCGCCACGCAGGCACCGAAGGGGTTGCACAACCAGGTGGTCGGCAACGCCATGACGCAGTTCTTCGGCCGCCTCAACAGCCCGGCCCAGATCGCGGCGGCCAACGAACTGGCCCGCGCGAAAGGCAGCCCGGTCGCGGACATCTCCCGGCTCGAACGGGCGCAGTTCTACGTGGCGGGGGAGGCCTTCGGCTTCCGCCGCGTGGCGACGCCGCTGTGCCTGTCCCACCACCCGGCCAGCCCGCTTCGCCTGGAAGAGGTGATCGCCCGGGCACGGGCCGGGCAGTGACCGTGGTGGCTCCGGCGCGGGGCCGGAGCCACCATCGTCAGGTCAGCCGTGGCGGAAGCACAACGAGCACCCCGGTGCCCGTGCTCGCCACCGGAACGGAAAGCGCTCACGGCGGACCTTCGGCGTAGACGTTGCGCGAGGGGTGCAGCTGCTGTCCGAGGTCGGTGTGGAAGCGGCCGGATTCGCACGGCAGGCCGAGCAGGATGCGGCGGGCCGCTTCCCCGCACAACGCGCCGCCGAGTGCCACGCCGGAAGCCGGCCGGGGCCAGCTGCTCAGCGTGCGCCCCGGCTCGCCGGACGACGCCGCCGGCTCCGGGCTGGTCCGGCCCGCGTCCACCATGGCCAGGACGAGCTCGGTCCTGGCCCGCGCGGTCAGGTCGAGGACGTCGACCGACTTCACGTCGCCGAGCAGCCCGTGCAGCAGCGGCCGGTCGGGTTCGCGGTCGAAGCGTTCGACGTCGAGCACGCCGCGGTCGTTGCCGTCCATCACGACCGGGATGCCGAGGTCACGCGCGTACTCGCGGGCCGCGATCTTCACCCACGGCGTGTCGCACCCCTCGACGAGCAGGTCGAGACCACCCGCGAAGAACCGCTCGATGGTCTCCGGCGTCAGGCCGGCCCGCTCGATCTCGATGTCGAGGTAGGGGTCGACCTCGGACATCTGCCGGGCCGACAGCACCGCCTTGGTGACCCCGAGGTCGTGCAGGCCGCCCCGCAGCCGGTTCAGGTCGGACAGCCCGAAACCGTCGGAGCCGGCCAGCCGGAACGCGCCGCCGATGCCTTCGAGCGCGAACGTCAGCGCCGCGCTGTTGCCGGCGGACAGGCCGATGACGCCGATCCGCTTGCCGAACAGCCGCCGCCGGTCGGGCCACTCGATCCGGCCCCGGTTGCGGTCGGTGCGGACCAGCCAAAACTCTTCGCGCGGCAGCACGTGCACCAGCCGTCCCGACCACGGGTACCAGGCCCAGGTGCCGTACTCCCACGGCGCCGCGCCGGCCAGCTGCTCCCGCTTCCTGCGCTCGATCTCGACCCGGTCGCGGCACTGCGGTTCACGGCTGCGGACCAGCTCGGTGAGCTGGTCGTCGATCGTGTCGTGCACTTCGCGGACGTTCCCGGATGCGAGCAGCGCGTCGAGCTCGGCCGCGGTGTGCAGTACCGGCCGCCACGTTTCGCGATCCGGTGAGGCGGTGCCGGTCGGCGTCACCCGCGCGGTGCGGCGCACCGGCGGCACGGGGAGCAGCGGGGCCGCGCCCGCTGCCGCGATGACGGGGAACTCGTCGCGCAGCCGCGTGACCAGGTCGTGGTGCCGTCCGGCGCCGTCGGCGACGCGGTGCAGCATGATCACGACGTCTTCGGTGTACTGCGGGACGTACCGGCGGGTGCCGCGGACCGGCCGGAAGCCGAACCGCTCGTGGAACCGGTCCTGGCCGTCCTTCGTGCCGGACGTGCCGATCATCGCCCGTGCGCCGAGGTGGTGGGCCGCGCCGATCGCCAGCGCGTTGAGGTGGAGCCCGAGCCCGAGCTTGCGGGCCCGGTGCTCGACGACCGGCCTGCTGTGCTCGAACACGTCCGCGGCGCCGAAGCCCTCGGCCGCCAGGAGTTCCTCGTAGCACCGGTCGCCGAGGAAGTCGCGGGACTGGAACGGCGCGCCCGTGTCCGGTGTGGACAGCCGGATGTACCCCAGCGGCGGGCCGCCGGGACTGCGCCGGGCGATGAAGTGCCAGGCGCCGAAGTCGAGGTCCTGGTCGTCGGCGTGGGTGCCGTCCGCGCGGAGGAACGCCGGACGGCGGCCGTGGTCGAACAGGATGCGGGCGCGCAGGTCCCGGACGGCGTCGAGCATCGGACGGCCGTCGTCGCCGGGCCGTGGTCCGAGGAACGCGGTGACGTGCCAGTCCGGGGTTTCCGGCGCGGGGACGCCGAGGTGGTCCAAGGGGGTCAAGTCTCGCCTTTTCTCCGGAAGTGCCGGACGGCAACGGAACGCCGCCCGGGAAACGGCCCCGGCCGGGGGAACGCGAGTGGTCCGGACCAGAGCGGCGGAACGGTAACAGGGCACCGGCGCACCGGACCGATGACGGCGGCGAGGCCGGGAAAACCTTTACCCGGGCGGGAGATCTACTTCGCGTGACTTCGGTGCCGCTTGTGGTGAAGATCGACAGCGGTGATCCACTCGAAGGGGTGGCGGATGATCTCCGAACGCGGTGGGCGGCGGAAGATGCCGGTCCGGCTGCCGGGGGCGGCACCCGGACGTTTCACCCCGGCGGGGGAGAGCGCCGCCGGATCCGTGCTCACCGGCCGTTCCCGGGCCGCCGGCGCCCGGCCTCGAGGCGCCGGGC
>NZ_JBHVXZ010000153.1:0-19951 GCF_042881395.1 Amycolatopsis sp. NPDC058278
TTGTTGTACGCCTTAACTCGTTTTTTGCCAGCCGCAACTCGTGTGATGTAAGCTTTACGGCCGCTGACCACGCTTGTACCGGCACTGACCAGGCGAGTTCCGGGTCCCGGGCGACCGGCTAGTGGACCGCCATTCCCTCCGGCATCGGCTCGAACCTCGCGTGGCGGCGGGTGAACGTGGCCGTGCCCGAGGTCATCGAGCGCAGGTCGATCAGGTAGCGGATCAGTTCCGTCGCCGGGACCTCCGCCCGGATCACCGTCCGGCCGCCTTCGCCCGCTTCGGTGCCCAGCACCCGGCCACGCCGGGACGACAGGTCGCCCAGCACCGTGCCCAGGTGCTCGTCCGGCAGCCGGATGGCCACCTCTTCCAGGGGCTCCAGCATCGTGAGGTGCCCGTTCGCCGCCGCCTCCCGCAGGGCCAGCGCGCCCGCGGTCTGGAACGCCGCGTCCGAGGAATCCACGCTGTGCGCCTTGCCGTCGACCAGCGTCACCTTGACGTCGACCACCGGGTGGCCGTCCGCCAGGCCGCGCTGCAGCTGGGCGCGCACGCCCTTCTCCACGCTCGGGATGAACTGGTGCGGCACCGAGCCGCCGACGACCTTGTCCACGAACTGGAAGCCGCTGCCGCGCGGCAGCGGCTCGACCTCGATGTCGCAGACGGCGAACTGGCCGTGCCCGCCGGACTGCTTCACGTGCCGCCCGTGGCCCTTGGCCGGCTTGGCGAACGTCGAGCGCAGGCTGATCTTCACCGGCTCGGTGTCGACGTCCGCGCCGCCCGCGCGCAGCCGCGAGAGCACGACGTCGGCGTGGGCCTCGCCCATGCACCACAGCACCAGCTGGCCGGTCTCGGCGTTGCGGTCCAGCCGCAGCGTCGGGTCGCCGGCGACGAGGCGGGAAAGGTTGCGCGCCAGCGTGTCTTCGTCGCTGCGGGTCTTCGCGACGACCGCCACCGGCAGCAGCGGTTCCGGCATCGCCCACGGCTCCATCAGCAGCGGGTCGTCGGGGGAGGAGACGGTGTCGCCGGTCTCCGCCGAGCCGACCTTCGTCAGCGCGCAGAGGTCGCCGGCGACGCAGTAGGGCACTTCCCGCAGGGCCGAGCCGAGCGGCGAATACAGGTGTGCGACGCGCTCGTCGGCGTCGTGGTCCTCGTGGCCGCGTTCGGCGAGGCCGTGCCCGGACACGTGCACCGGGCGTTCGGGGCGCAGCGTCCCGGAGAACACCCGGACGAGTGACACCCGGCCGACGTAGGAGTCCACGGCCGTCCGGACGACCTCCGCGGCGAGGGGTCCCGCGGGGTCCGCGGTGATCGCGGCGTGCTCGCCGCCGTCCGGAGTGGTCACGTCGGGGGGCCGGTGCTCCAGCGGGGAGGGGAACGCGCGGACGATGCCGTCGAGCACCTCGGCCAGGCCGACGCCGCTGGTCGCGCACACCGGGATGACCGGGTGGAAGGACCCCCGCGCGACCGCTGTCTCCAGGTCGGCGATGAGGGTGGCCTCCGCGATCTCCTCGCCGGCGAGGTAGCGGTCCATCAGGGACTCGTCCTCGCTCTCGGCGATGATCCCTTCGATCAGCTCGTTGCGGGCCTCGGCCATCCGCTCCAGATCGGCCGCGGCGGGCTCGCCGACCGTCGGCGGGTGCCCGCCGGAGTAGTCGAAGTACCGCTGGGTGATCAGCCCGACCAGGCCGTCGCCCGCGGGCAGGTACAGCGGCAGCACCCCGGCGCCGAACGCGGCCTGGCAGGCGGCGATCTCGGCCGTCGCGTCGGCCCGGTGGTGGTCGAGCCGGGAGACGACGACCGCGCGCGGCATCCCGACCGCGGCGCACTCCTCCCACACCGCGACCGTCGCCGCGTCGACGCCTTCGGCGGCGGAGACGACGAACAACGCCGCGTCGGCCGCCCGCAGCCCGGCTCGCAGCTCCCCGACGAAGTCCGCGTACCCGGGCGTGTCGATCAGGTTGATCTTGTGGCCCTGGTGCAGCACCGGCGCGACCGAGAGGCCGACCGAGCGCTGCTGGCGGACCGCCGCCGGGTCGTGGTCGCACACCGTCGTGCCGTCGACCACCGAGCCCGCCCGCGGCACCGTGCCGGAGGCGGCGAGCAGGGCTTCGGCGAGGGTGGTCTTCCCGGAACCGGCCGGGCCGACGAGCACGACGTTGCGGACCTTGGCGGGGTCGTCCACAGCGACGGCGGCCCCGGTGTCGGCGTTCTTGGCTTGTTTGTCTGCCATGACGACTCCTCGGCGAACGGCTGGTGTACGGGATGTGTCCTCGATCACACACCCGCTACCCTGGTCACGGCAAGGCAAGGCCCTCGGGACCAGCCGAATGCCCCGGGGGCAGGCGTGGTGCGAGGGGGAGGGCAGCGATCTTGGACAGGCGGGCTTTTTTGCGGATTTCCGGGGCGGTCCCCGTGGCGGGGCTGGCGGGGTGGCCCCCGCCGGACGACTGGGAGCGGCTCCGGAAGCGGCTTTCGGGGCCGCTGTTCCGGCCCGGTGACCCGGGTTACCCGGAGGCCAAGCAGGGTTTCTTCACGATGTACGACGACCGGATGCCGGTCGCGGTCGTCGGCGCGGCACGCGTCGAGGACGTCCAGGCCGCGGCCGGGTTCGCCGCCCGGCACCGACTGCCGGTCGCCGCCCGCAGCGGCGGGCACAGCTATCCCGGCTATTCCACTGTGGACGGCGGGATCGTGGTGGACCTGAGCCGGTTTTCCGGCATCGACGTGCGCCCGGACGGCCGCGCGCACATCGGCGCCGGCGCCCGGCTGGGGCCGATCGCGACGGCACTGGCCGCGCACGGCCGGGTCCTGCCGGCCGGCTCGTGCGAAACCGTCGGCATCGCCGGGCTCGCCCTCGGCGGCGGCGTCGGCCTGGTCGACCGGAAGCACGGGCTGACGTGCGATCACCTGGAGGCGGCGCGGATCGTCACCGCCGACGGCCACGTGCGCACGGTGTCGCGGGCGGCGGAGCCGGACCTGTTCTGGGCGCTGCGCGGCGGGGGTGGCGGCAACTTCGGCATCGTCACCGGCTTCACCTTCCGGACCGTCCCCATCGCCGACGTCGTCACCTACCAGCTCACCTTTCCGCCGGGCACGCAGGCCGCGCTGCTGGCCGCCTGGCAGGAGTGGCTGCCGGGGATGCCGGACGAGCTGTGGTCGGGGGTCAACATCGACGCGGCGACCGCCGTCACCAGCGGGACGTTCCTCGGCCCCGAAGCCCGGCTGAAGGAGCTGCTCGACGACCTCGTCCGCCGTGTCGGCACCCCGCCCGCCGGACGGGAGGCGCGGGTGACCGACCACCTCGGCGCGATGCGGTCGTTCGACGACCACGAGGCCCGGCCCGGCGCGGTCGCGGCGCGGGCGGCCTACGTCGGGACTTCGCGGATGCTGCTGCGGCCGGTCACCGATCCGGCCGCGGTCGTCGAGGTCCTGACCCGGGCGCCCCGCGTCGGTACGCTCATCGACTCCGCGGGCGGCGCGATCGCCCGCGTCGGTGCCCGTGAGACGGCCTTCCCCCACCGGTCCGCCCTGGCGAGCTTCCAGTTCCTGCACGGCGCCACGCCCGAGGACGGCGGCGAAGCCGAAGCCCGGCGGGCGCTGGCCGCGGTCCGCGACGGGCTGGGGCCCGAGTTCGGCACCACCGGGTACGTCAACTACCTCGACCCGGACATGCCGGACTGGGCCCGGGCGTACTACGGGGTGAACCTGCCGCGGTTGCGCGCGGTCGCCCGGAAGTACGACCCGCACGGGCTTTTCGCCTTCCCGCAAGGGCTTTCCGAGCCCCGGCCGATCGTCCACAAGGGAGGGTCTTAGACTGCGCCGGATCCCGCCGGCAGGAGGCAGCAGTGCTCGACCTGGCATTCTCCACAGAGGACCTGGCGCACACCCGGTTCGCGTTCTCCCCGGCCTGGGAGATCGTGGCGAGCGTCCGCGTCCTGAACCAGCCGGGGCAGCACGCCCTGCACCTGCCGTGGATCAAGCGTGCCACCGCGGCGCTGGCCGGCGACGGCCTCGACATCGGGTTCCTGCGCGACCTCGTCCCGCTGCGGCACCTGCCCGGGTTCCTGGCCGGGACGCCGTCGACGCCGCTGCCCGAACTGGCCGACGAGCTCGCCGACCTGCGGGACGTGCCCGCCCGCCTGGTCCGGCGGGAGCTCGACGCGATGGCCGGGCCGCACTCGCCCGCATTGACCCGTCTGCACCGCGAGCCGGAGGCGGGCCTGGAGCGGCTCGCGACGCTGATGGAGCGCTACTGGCACCTCGTGCTGGCCCCCGACTGGCCGCGGATCCGCGCGCTGCTCGAAGCCGACGTGCTGTACCGGTCCCGGCTGCTGGCCCAGGGCGGGGCCGCCGAGCTGTTCAACGACCTCACCCCGCTGGTCCGCTGGGAGGGCGGCACGCTCACGGTCGCGCACCGGCACCTGCACGCCGCCGTCCCGCTCGACGGGCGCGGCCTCGTGCTGGTGCCCTCGGCGTTCGTCTGGCCGCGGGTGTTCTCCAAGACCGACCCGCGCTGGCAGCCGGTGCTGCGCTACCCGCCGCGCGGGATCGCCACGCTGTGGGAGACCGGGACGGCCACCGCGCCCGGCGCGCTGGCCGCCGTGGTGGGCCGCGGCCGCGCGATGCTGCTGGCCGAACTGGCCGCGCCGGCGTCCACCGCGGAACTGGCCCGCCGGACCGGGCTGAGCGCCGGGGCGGTGTCGCAGCACCTCGGCGTGCTCAAGGCCGCGGCCCTGGTCAACCGACATCGTGCCGGACGTCACGTGCTCTACGTGCGCACTTCGCTCGCGGAATCCCTGGTCGCGGGCGCCGGCGAAGTGGACTGCTGAGATACCCGCGTACTGGCCTGCTTCAAGGGTCCACCGCCGACCTACGCTCGGACTCGTCCACCCCTGAACCGTGTCGAAAGGTCTCGTCGTGTCCGAGCAGCAGCCCGCCCCCTCCAGCGGCACCGTCCAGTCCGTCACCGGCACCGCCAAGGTGAAGCGCGGCATGGCCGAGATGCTCAAGGGCGGCGTGATCATGGACGTGGTCACCGCCGAGCAGGCGAAGATCGCCGAAGACGCCGGCGCGGTCGCGGTGATGGCCCTCGAGCGCGTGCCCGCCGACATCCGCGCCCAGGGCGGCGTCGCCCGGATGAGCGACCCCGACCTGATCGACGGCATCATCGAGGCCGTCTCGATCCCGGTGATGGCGAAGGCCCGCATCGGCCACTTCGTCGAGGCGCAGGTCCTGCAGTCCCTCGGCGTGGACTACGTCGACGAGTCCGAGGTCCTCACCCCGGCCGACTACGCCAACCACATCGACAAGTGGGCCTTCACCGTCCCCTTCGTCTGCGGCGCGACCAACCTCGGCGAGGCGCTGCGGCGGATCACCGAGGGCGCGGCGATGATCCGCTCCAAGGGCGAGGCCGGCACCGGCGACGTCTCCAACGCCACCACGCACATGCGGCAGATCCGCGGCGAGATCCGCAAGCTGACCTCGCTGCCCGAGGACGAGCTGTTCGTCGCGGCCAAGGAGCTGCAGGCGCCGTACGAGCTGGTGCGTGAGGTGGCGCAGGCCGGGAAGCTGCCGGTGGTGCTGTTCACCGCGGGCGGCATCGCCACCCCGGCCGACGCGGCGATGATGATGCAGCTCGGCGCCGAGGGCGTGTTCGTCGGCTCGGGCATCTTCAAGTCCGGCAACCCGGCCCAGCGCGCCGCGGCGATCGTCAAGGCGACGACGTTCTACGACGACCCGGACGTCCTCGCGAAGGTCTCGCGCGGCCTGGGCGAAGCGATGGTCGGCATCAACGTCGAAGAGCTGCCGGAGCCGCACCGCCTCGCCGAGCGCGGCTGGTAAAGCCCTCTCGGTTGATCGAAAGGCCCGTGGACGTTCGTCCACGGGCCTTTTCGCGTGCCGAAACTTTCACAGCGTTGCTTGACGCCGAGTACGGCGGAACGCTGTCATAGGACCAGAACGACCGGCACATCACGAACTTCCGCCGGATCGCATCGCGAGCAGAACGACCGCAGCGCAACTCTTCCCACCCGTCGACGAAGGGGCTCGCGTCATGCGACAACACGTTCGGCCGGGGCGCCGCCGTCGCTTCACGCAGGTGATCGTGGCCGCCGCGGTGGCGCTCACCGCCGCAGTGGCAACGCACCCGGCCACTGCGTCCACAGTGGCCGGTCCGGTCGCGTCGGCGCCGGGCGTCGACGGCTTCACCGCGGGCAATGCCGCGATCGGCTCGGTCGACCTGGCCGGGACGTGGAGCTTCACGCCGGCGGGCCGGCCCACGACGTCGATCACCGTGCCCGGTGGCGGCTGGTACAAGCAGGGGTTCACCGACGTCAACGAGGCGGTGTACTCGCGCAGCGTCACGGTGCCGGACACGGGGCAGCCGCAGTCGGTGTGGATCGAGTTCGGGGCGGTGAACCACCAGGCGACGCTGTCGGTGGACGGGCGGGTGGTCGCCACCCGGACCACCGCCTTCACCCCGTCGAACTTCGACATCACGTCGTACGCCGCCCCCGGCACCACGCACACGATCAGCGTGGCGGTGAAGGGCCGCGGCGCGTTGAAGAACAGCTCGGGCAAGTACCTGGTGCCCGTGGCCGCCGACTGGTCGGAGGCCGTGCCGCAGGGCATCTTCCGGTCGGCGTTCCTGCGGGCGTACCCGGCGGTGTACGTCAGTGACACGTTCGTCCGCACGTCGGTGGCGAACCAGACCCTCACCTACGACGTCTCGGTGACGAACACCTCCGCCAGTGCCCGGTCGGTGACGCTGACCGGATCGCTCGCCTCGGACAACGGGGGCTCGTTCACCTACCCGGCCCTGCCCGGCCGCACGGTCGCCGTGGCCGCCCGGTCGACGGCCAAGGTGACGGTCGGCCCGATCCCGTGGAACCTGGGCACCACCTCCTACTGGTGGCCGAACGTGCCCTACCGCCCGGGCTACCGGGCGCAGCTGCACCGGCTGTCGGTGCACGCGGCCACCGACGACGGGCGCACCAGCGACGCCGCGTACCGGTTCGGCTTCCGCGAGAGCACGCAGAACGGCGAGTACTACCAGCTCAACGGCGTGCGCGTGAACTACCGCGGCGACAACCTCCAGGGCGCCGACTACGACCGGGTCAACAGCGGCGGGAAGGGCGACGCCTACGACACGTTGCCCGGATTCCTGCCGCCGTCGGCGGGGAACGGTGGCTGGCCGCAGGCCGTCGACAACTACCAGCGGCTCAACTACAACGTCGTCCGCGTCCACCAGGAGCCGGCCAGCCCGTACATGCTCGACGTGGCCGACGAGCTGGGCCTGATGATCATCGACGAGAGCGGAATCCGCGGTGGTGCACAGGACTTCGCCGGCGGGCACGACGCCATGGTCGACCACGACCGCGCGCTGACGCTGCGGGACCGCAACCACCCGGCGGTCGTCCGCTGGAGCCAAGCCAACGAACCGAGCTTCGGCAACGACTCCGAGCAGTTCGAGCAGGACCTCTACGCGGCGATGAACGGCACCGACGGCACCCGGCCGATCAGCATCGACGCCGCGCCGGGCGCCGATTCGCCCAGCCGGTACCCGAACATGAACTACGCCAACTTCGCCGTCTTCGCGCACTACCTCGACGGCACGGGTCAGTACGGCGAGCGGGTGCCGGTGGTGACCGGCCGGCCCGACGGCGAGGGCGAGTACATCTGGCCCAAGTGCAACACCAAACAGGGCTTCGAGTGGTTCGCCACGGCGACGGCCGCCAAACGCGGCAAGGGCGCCAACGACCTGCGCCCGTACACCCTGCTGTCGTCCTGGGCCGGCGTCGTGCCCGGCGTGCGGACCACCGATTTCACCCCGGAAGAGGGCGGCCACCCGGTCTACGGTGCGGACAACCTGCCCGACCCCTGGGGCAACCCGCAGTTCCAGCGGGTCCAGGCCGCGTTCAACCCGGTCGCCGCGATCGACCTGCCCTACTGGTCGGCTTCCGGTGCGTCGGACGCCAACGGCGCCTTCCCCCTGCCGCAGGCCGTACCCGGCTACCCCGCCAACGCCACGGTGAACCGGGCCATCACCGTCTTCAACGACGACTTGGCCGGCACCGCCGTGGACTTCGCCTGGAGTGCCCGGCTCGACAGCCCCGACGGCCCGGTGGCCGGGTCCGGCAGCACGACCCTCACCGTCCCGCTGGGTTCGCGGGTGACCCAGCCGGTGTCCTTCACCGCCCCGGCCGGCGGCTCGCGGGTGTACCTCGTCCTGTCGACCGCCAAAGCCGGCACGGCCACGTTCAGCGACGCCGTCGAGTACTTCACGCTGGGCGGCGGGAACACCGGTCCCGCACCCGGCACCTACCGCATCGTCAACCGCAACAGCGGCAAGCCGCTCGCCATCGCCGGCAACTCGACGGCCGACGGCGCCAAGGCCGTCCAGCAGACCGGGAACGCGACCTGGACCGTCGGTTCGGTCCAGGACGGCGCCTACACCCTGCGCTACACCGCGAGCGGCAAACTGCTCGACGTCAACGGCTCCTCCACCACGGCCGGACTGCAGCTGCAGCAGTGGTCCGCCAACGGCGGCACGAACCAGCAGTGGTACCTCCGGCCCACCGGCGACGGGTACTACGCCATCGTCAGCCGGGCCAGCGGCCTGGCGGCCGACGTGTCCGGCCAGTCGACCGCCGACGGCGCCCAAGTCGTGCAATGGGCCGCCAACAACGGCGCCAACCAGCAGTGGCAGCTGACATCGGCGTGAGCGGACGCGCCGGGCGGTGGCCCGAGGAGGCACAGCGGCTGGTCAAGATCACGAGGTCGGCGCAGGATCGGGTGCGGCTGCGAAGGTCCGGGATCGTGCCGGCCTCGGTGCAGGCCAGGTCTGCGGGTGAGATCGCGGCGATCCAGACTCGACGCGATTGCCTCGTCGACGTTTCCGGACGAGGCACTAGCTAGATGTATTCGGAGATCTCGACGCCGTACGTGCCCGGTTCGAGGGCTTCGAAGATGTGCGGGACGTCGCCGGGGTAGCAGATGTAGTCGCCGGGCAGGAGCTCCTCCGGGGCGTCCATGACGCCGATGCGGGCCCGGCCGGCACAGAGCACGATGTGCTCGACCACCCCGGTCATGTGCGGATCGGAGCGCCGGGGCGTGCCCGGCTCGCCGCGGACGACGTAGATGTCGCGGCGGGCGCCGGTGGGGCAGGCCGACAGGAGCGTGCACGCGTAGTCGGCGTGCTCGGCGAAGACCGTCGGTCCCTTGCCCGCGCGGACCACCCTGACTTTGGGCCGTTCCGGTTCGACGAGCCGGGAAAAGGGTACGTCGAGAGCGACGCCGAGGGCCCAGAGCGTCTCGACGCTCGGGTTGCCGGTGCCCGACTCGAGCTGCGAGAGCGTCGACTTGGCCAGGCCGGCGCGGCGCGCGACCTCGGTCAGGGAAAGCCCCGCGCGGGTCCGTTCGCGGCGCAGCGACGCCGCGATGATCTTCAGCGGCGCCCCGGTGGCTTCCTGAGACATGCTGTTCGCTCCATCGGTCTGTTTGTTCGTCTTGACGAACACGCGGGCCTGTGTTCACTATAGAACACATGCGTTCGATATGGCGAACACTCGATCGGGGCCTCGCCCGTGACATCGGCCTGGTCTGTCTCGCCGATTGTCTCGTGGGGGTTTCCTACGGCGCCATCGCGGTGAGCTCCGGCTTCCCGCTGTGGCTGCCGATGCTGATGTCGGTGGTGGTCTTCGCCGGCGCGTCGCAGTTCATGTTCATCGGCATCGTCGCCGCGGGCGGCAACCCGTTCGCGGCGGTGCTGGCCGGCCTGCTGGCCAACGCTCGGCACCTGCCGTTCGGCTTCGCGATCGGCGACGCGGTGGGACGGCGCCGGGTCACCCGCGCGTTCGGCAGCCACCTGATGAGCGACGAGACGGTGGCGTTCGCGATGGCCCAGGACGAAGCCCCGCGCCGCCGCGCGGCCTACTGGGCGTGCGGGCTGGGGATCTTCGTCTTCTGGAACACCGGCGTCCTGGTCGGCGCGTACGCCGGGACGGCGATCAGCGACACCGACGCGTTCGGCCTGGACGCGGCGTTCCCGGCGTGCTGCTGGCGCTGGTCCTGCCCTCGCTGCGCGACAAGGCGGCCCGGCTGCCGGTGCTGATCGGGGTGCTGGTCGCCCTGGCCGCGACGCCGTTCCTGCCGGCGGGCCTGCCGGTGCTGCTCGCGCTGGCGGGGGTGGTCGCGGGGATCGCGGCCAAGGAGCCCGAGCCGGAGGAGGCACGCTGATGGACGGGACGGAACTGCTGATCGCCACGGGGGTGCTGGCGCTCGGGACGTTCGCGTTCCGGTTCGCGGGGCCGGCACTGCGCAGCCGCGTGAAGCTCACGCCGAAGGCCGAGCGGCTGATGGCCCTGGCGGCGGTGGTGCTGCTGGCGGCGCTGGTCGCGGTCAGCGCACTGACCGAGGGACACGGGTTCGCGGGCATCGCCCGGCCGGCGGGGGTCCTGGTGGCGGGGGTGCTGGCGTGGCGGAAGGCCCCGTTCGCCCTGGTGGTGGTGGCCGCCGCGGCGACGGCGGCGTTGCTGAGGCTGGCCGGAGTGCCCTGACCGGGGTGCGGGCGCCAGGCGCTTGTTGTCCGGTGGCCGGCGCCCAAGGCCACCTCGGGGCGCCCGAGGCGCGCTCGGCGGGAGCGGGCCTGACCTGCCGGTACGCCGCCCGGCTCGTACGTCTAGGCTGGTGGGAAGGTCTTTCGGGAGGTCGGGTGTCGTCGGAACCGGTCATCGGTGTGCTCGCCATGCAGGGTGCCGTGCGCGAGCACGTCGCGATGCTGGCCGAAGCGGGCGCGCGGGCGGTGCCGGTCCGGCGGGCCGGTGAGCTGTCCGAAGTGGACGGTTTGGTGCTGCCCGGTGGCGAGTCCACCACCATGTCGCGGCTGCTGGAGAGCTTCGAGCTGCTGGAACCCCTCCGAGCGCGGATCGCCGAGGGGCTGCCGGCCTTCGGCTCGTGCGCCGGGATGATCCTGCTGGCGCGGCAGACCCTCGACGGGCGGCCCGACCAGCAGCAGCTCGGCGGCCTGGACGTCGTCGTCCGGCGCAACGCCTTCGGCAGGCAGGTCGACTCGTTCGAGGCGGACCTCGACTTCGCCCAGGTCGGCGGCGGTCCGGTGCACGCCGTGTTCATCCGCGCTCCCTGGATCGAGAAGGCCGGGGACGGCGTCGAGGTGCTGGCCACGGTCAGCGGCGTGCCCGGCGTGGACGAGGAGACCGCTAGGATCGTCGCGGTCCGGCAAGGGGCGGTGCTGGCGACCGCGTTCCACCCGGAACTCACGCCCGACGTGCGGGTGCACCGGCTGTTCGTCGACCTCGTGCGAAAGGCCGGCTGAGACGCGGTGCCCGGCCGGGGTACGGAACAGATGGAGGAGAGATGAGCGGCCACTCCAAGTGGGCCACCACGAAACACAAGAAGGCCAACCTCGACGCGAAGCGCGGCAAGCTCTTCGCGCGGTTGATCAAGAACATCGAGGTGGCCGCCCGCACGGGCACCGGTGGTGGCGACCCGGATGGCAACCCGACGCTCTACGACGCCATCCAGAAGGCGAAGAAGAACTCGGTCCCGCAGGACAACATCGAGCGCGCCCGCAAGCGCGGCGCCGGTGAAGAGGCCGGCGGCGCCGACTGGCAGGACATCACGTACGAGGGCTACGGCCCCAACGGCGTGGCGGTGCTGATCGAGTGCCTCACCGACAACAAGAACCGCGCCGCGATGGAGGTCCGCACCGCGCTCACGCGCAACAACGGCTCCCTCGCCGACCCGGGGTCGGTCGCCTACATGTTCAACCGCAAGGGCGTGGTGATCATGCCGAAGGGCGACGCCACCGAGGACGACGTCCTCATGGCGGTGCTCGACGCCGGCGCCGAAGAGGTCAACGACCTCGACGAGAGCTTCGAAATCGTCTGCGAGGGCGGCGACCTGGTGCCGGTGCGCAAGGCGCTCCAGGAGGCCGGGTTCGAGTACGAATCGGCGGAGCTCACCTTCCTCCCGACGGTCAACGTCCCCCTCGACGCGGACGGCGCGAAGAAGGTCTTCAAGCTGATCGACGCCCTCGAAGACTGCGACGACGTCCAGAACGTCTACGCGAACTTCGACGTTTCCGACGAGGTGCTCGCCGAAGTCGGCTGAGTTTTCCCTTACACCGCAATGCTTTCGTGCCCGGGCCGGAAACTTTCCGGCCCGGGCACTGGGCTGGAGGCGGGCGGTCAGGCAGAATGTGCGCCGTGACCTCGACGACCCCCGCCGCTGCCGCCGACATCACCGCCGAACTGTCCGCGGAAGAACTGCGCCTCATCGAATGGATCGAGGGGCAGGCGAAGGAGCGCGGCAACGCCGTCATCAACGTCGCCGCCGACGACGAGGGGGCCGGGTACAGCTTCACCGCCTGCGCGTGGGCGCTGCACAACGTGCCGGAGGCCGTCGTGGTCGGGCTGCCCGGCCAGATGGGGCAGGTGCTGCTCGACGCCTACGTCGACCGCGCCGCCAACGGCGAGATCTTCGAGGTCGGCAGGCGCTACGACGACTTCTTCGAAGGCGTCCCGGTGGTCCTCGAGCGCGTCGACAAGGGGCATTACCCCGAGTACTTCGGCACGGCGTTCCTCATCTACCCGGACGGAGACTTCCCGGCGCTGCAGCTGATCGTCGCGACCCCGGAGGGCAAGTTCCCCTGGCACCCGGACGCGCCCGAGGGGTTCGCGCGGTGGCAGCTGGTGCTGACCGAGAGCGGCGTCCCGGAAAGCTGGACCCCCGGCGTCGACGGCCCCTAGAACTTCCGCAGGTCGGCGGCCGCTTCCGGGTACTCCAGCGCCAGGTCGGCCGCGGCCGCGAACTCCACGCAGTCGTCGGTGTAGGGCGGCACCACGACCGTGCCCAGCAGGCTCCACGCGCCGCACGTGACGGTGGCCTGCCACGTCCCGGCGGGCACCACGACCTGCGGGCGTTCCCCGGCGGCGACGTCGGTCCCCAGCACCGGCCGCTCGACCGAGCCGTCGGGGTGCAGCAGCAGCATCGCCGCGGGCGCGCCGGCGTGGTGGGCGTAGACCTCGACCCGGTCCAGGCGGTGCGGGGCGGAGGACTCCGGTGCGACGAGCAGGTAGTAGATCGCCGAGCCGGTCTCCGACCGCCAGCTCTGCGCCCACCGCCCGCCTTCGACGGGCAACGGCTGGAGGCCCAGGTGGGTGACGAAATCCGATGGCTCCGGCATGTCACCCATCCTGCCGCAGAAGCGCCCAGTAGCCTGCAAGCTCGAACTGGTGTTCGCGGCGGGAAGGAATGCGGGTGCGCGTGCTCGGGGTCGACCCCGGTCTGACCAGGTGCGGCCTGGGGGTGGTCGACGGCGGCAAGGGCCGGGTCGTTCGCTGCGTCGCCGTCGACGTCGTGCGGACGCCGGCGGACGCCGACCTGGCGCACCGCCTGCTCGGCATCTCCGACGAGGTCGAGCGGTGGATGGACAAGTACAAGCCGGCCGCCGTCGCCGTCGAACGCGTCTTCGCCCAGCACAACGTCCGCACCGCGATGGGCACCGCGCAGGCCGGTGGCGTGGTCGCGCTCGCCGCCGCCCGCCGGGGCCTGCCGGTCGTGTTCCACACCCCGAGCGAGGTCAAGGCCGCCGTCAGCGGATCCGGCCGGGCCGACAAGGCGCAGGTCACGGCCATGGTGATGCGCCTGCTCAACCTCGAGGTCGCCCCGCACCCGGCCGACGCCGCGGACGCCCTCGCCCTGGCCATCTGCCACCTCTGGCGGGAGCCGATGCGGGCCCGGCTCGCCGAGGCCGAAGCCCGCGCGGCCGAGATGGCCCGCACGCACAAAGCCCGCCTCGCCGCGGCGGCGAAACAGGCGAAACAAGCGAAGAACCCAGGAGCAGCACGATGATCTCGTCGGTACGCGGAGAAGTCCTGTCGGTCGGCCTCGACCACGTCGTGGTCGAGGTCGGCGGGGTCGGCTTCGCCGTGCAGGCCACCCCGGCGACGCTGGCGACCCTGCGCCGCGGCGAAGAGGCCCGGTTGCACACCGCGCTGGTCGTCCGCGAGGACTCGCTGACGTTGTTCGGCTTCGCCGACGCCGACGCGCGCGAACTGTTCGGGCTGCTGCAGACGGTGTCCGGGATCGGGCCGCGGCTCGCACTGGCCACCCTCGCCGTGCTCGACCCCGGCAAGCTGCGGGCCGCGCTGGTCGAAGGCAACATCACCGTGCTCACCTCGGTGCCCGGCATCGGCCGCAAGGGCGCCGAACGGCTGACTCTCGAACTGCGCGACAAGGTCACCGCGCTCGGCGGCACCGGCGACGCGCCCGCCGTCACCGCCCCCGGCGCCCTGCGTGCCGAGGTCGTCGAGGCGCTGGCCGGGCTCGGGTTCCCGGCCAAGCAGGCCGAGCAGGCCGTCGACAAGGTCCTCGCCGACGGCGACGGCCACACCACGGCCAGCGTGCTGCGCGCCGCCCTGGCCACCCTCGGCCGGAAGCGGTAGGCGCGGGCATGGAGTATGAAGCCGTGGAGGAAGAAGAAGCCCTCTCGGCGTGGGCCCAGACCGGCGAAGAGAACGTCGAAGGCACGCTGCGGCCGCGCAAGCTCGACGAGTTCGTCGGCCAGCCGCGCGTGCGCGAGCAGCTGGAGCTGGTGCTGGAGAGCGCGCGCCGCCGCGGCGTGCCGCCCGACCACGTCCTGCTGTCCGGGCCGCCCGGGCTGGGGAAGACGTCGATGGCGATGATCGTCGCGGCCGAGCTGGGCGCGGCCATCCGGATCACCTCCGGGCCGGCCCTCGAGCGGGCCGGCGACCTCGCCGCGATGCTGTCCAACCTCGCGCCCGGCGACGTCCTGTTCATCGACGAGATCCACCGGATCGCCCGCCCCGCCGAGGAGATGCTCTACCTCGCGATGGAGGACTTCCGGGTCGACGTCGTCGTCGGCAAGGGCCCGGGCGCCACCAGCATCCCGCTGGAAATCGCCCCGTTCACGCTGGTCGGCGCGACCACCCGGTCCGGCTCGCTGACCGGCCCGCTGCGGGACCGGTTCGGCTTCACCGGCCAGATGGAGTTCTACACCGACGCCGAGCTGGAGCTGGTCGTCCGCCGGGCCGCGACGATCCTCGACATCCCGATCGACCGCGACGGCTGCGCCGAGATCGCCGGCCGCTCGCGGGGCACGCCCCGGATCGCGAACCGGCTGCTGCGGCGCGTCCGCGACTACGCCGAGGTCCGCGCCGACGGCAAGGTGACCCTCGAAGTCGCCCGCGCCGCGCTGGCCGTCTACGACGTCGACGAGCTGGGTCTCGACCGGCTCGACCGGGCCGTGCTCACCGCGCTGACCAGGTCGTTCGGCGGCGGGCCGGTGGGCATTTCGACGCTGGCGGTCGCCGTGGGGGAGGAGGCGACCACCGTGGAAGAGGTCTGCGAGCCCTACCTCGTGCGCGCCGGTATGCTCGCCCGCACCCCGCGCGGCCGCGTCGCGACCGCGACCGCGTGGGAACACCTCGGCATGGTGCCGCCCGCGGACCTCCCGGGGCGCCCGGACCAGGGCGGGCCGTCGCTGTTCGAGCAGGACTGAGTTCGAACAGGCCGAGCGGCCCGTACCGGCGGGTGGGTGCTGGCGTCCGCGCTGGTACCTGGCACACTCCACAGGAGCACATACCCAAAAACCGGACATTTCGGCTGGGCCCGGGTGTCCGTCGAACGGAGAATCATGCAACAGCTATTGCTGCCCCTGCTGCTCGTGCTCGTCCTCGCCGTGCCGCTGGTGATGAGCACGCGAAAGCAGAAGAAGCAGCAGGCCGCGCAGCAGGACCTGCAGAGCAGCCTGGCGCCCGGTGACCGCGTGATGACCACGTCCGGTCTGTACGGCACCGTCGCCGACGCTTCGGGCGACAACACGATCGACATCGAGATCGCCCCGGGTGTCGTCACCACCTGGCTGCGGCTGGCCGTCCGCGAGAAGGTCGAGCCGGTCGTCGAGACCGAAGAGGACTCCGTCGACGAGGTGGCGGAGACCCCCGCCGAGGAGCCGTCGATCATCGAGTCGTCCTCCGGCATCAAGGCCGACGAGCCGCAGACCACCGCGCAGGTGGCCCCGCCGCTGGAGCACGGCAAGAAGTAGCCTTCCGCGGCACTCCTGGGCGGGAGCGGGGAATCCCGACGAAAGTCGGTACGGCCTCGCACGCCGGGCTCACGCAGCACCGAGTAGTGTCTCGGTGCTGCGTGCGTGTCCGCCGTCATACCCGTGCCCGGGAGTGAATCGCACACGGTCGGTGAATGCACACAGTCCCTCCCGGTAACCCTCCGGGCGGGCACCGCAACGTGGGGGTCCACCCCGTCCGAGGAGACCGAAGCACCGTGGCAGCTTCAGCCGGGCATCTCCGCCCGGGACGCTATCTCGCCCTGTTCGCCCTGATCGTGATCGTCTTGTACGCGCTGGTGTTCCTCACCGGCAACCACAAGCCGGCCCCGAAGCTGGGCATCGACCTGCAGGGCGGCACCCGGGTCACGCTGACCGCCCGCACTCCCGACGGGGGCCAGCCGACCCGCGAGTCCCTGAACCAGGCGCGCCAGATCATCGAACGGCGCGTCAACGGGATCGGCGTCGGCGGCACCGAGGTCCTCCTCGACGGCAACAACGTCGTCATCACGGTTCCGGGCGAGCAGGGCGACCAGGCGAAGAGCCTGGGCAAGACCGCGAAGCTGGGCTTCCGGAAGGTCGTCTCGGCCGCCACCCAGCCAGTGGTGCCGCCGCAGACGAACCCGCCGCCACCGGCCACGGGCGCACCGACCTCGGGCGCACCGACTTCGGGCGCGCCGGCGGCGACCTCGGGTGCCCCGACCAGCAAGCCCGGTGGCGGTGGCACCCCGGGCGCGGCGCTCGCGCAGCAGCAGAGCACCACGCCGGCCGCGCCGAGCAGCAGCACCCCGCCGCCGTCCGCGTCGAGCCAGGCACCGGCGACTCCGGCCCCATCGGACGGCTCGGTCGACGCGGAGACCGCGAAGGAGATCCAGGCGGCCAAGGCCCTCCGGCAGAACCCGCAGCTGATCGGCGCCGACGGCCAGCCGAACCAGGAGCTCGTCTCGAAGGCGATGGCGGCGCTCACCTGCGCGCCGAACGCCAAGGACCCGCTCGAGGGCAACGACGACCCGAAGCTGCCGCTGGTCGCCTGCGGTGACCACGACACGTACAAGTACCTGATGGAGCCGGAGTTCCTGCCGGGCACCGAGATCGCGGACGCGAACTCCAGCTACAACTCGCAGAACGGCCAGTGGGTGGTGAACCTCAGCTTCAAGAGCGAGGGCACCAAGATCTGGGCGGACTTCACGACGAAGAACGTCAACCAGCAGGCCGCGTTCGTGCTCGACACGCAGGTCGTGTCCGCGCCGAACATCCAGGTCGCGATCGTCGACGGCAACACCCAGATCACCGGCAAGTTCACCCAGGCCGAGGCCAAGGACCTGGCGGACATCCTCAAGTACGGCTCGCTGCCGTTGTCGTTCGCGTCCTCGGACGCGACCACGGTGTCGGCGACCCTCGGGTTCGCGTCGCTGCAGGCCGGTCTGATCGCCGGCGGCATCGGCCTGCTGGTCGTGTTCGTCTACTGCCTGTTCTACTACCGCCTGCTCGGCGTGCTCACCATCCTGTCGCTGGCGCTGTCCGGCGCGCTGGTGTTCGCGGTGCTGGTGCTGCTCGGCCGCTGGATCGGCTACACGCTGGACCTCGCGGGCATCGCCGGCCTGATCATCGCCATCGGGATCACGGCGGACTCGTTCGTCATCTACTTCGAACGGCTCAAAGACGAAATCCGGGAGGGCCGGACGTTCCGGTCCGCGGTGCCGCGCGGCTGGGTCCGCGCCCGGCGCACCATCCTGGCTTCGGACGGCGTGAGCTTCCTGGCCGCGGCCATCCTGTACGTCATCGCGGTCGGCGACGTCCAGGGCTTCGCGTTCACCCTCGGCATGTCCACGGTGCTCGACCTGGTGGTCGTGTACCTGGTGACGCACCCGCTGGTGGCCATGGTGTCGACGTCCAAGAACGCGTTCCTGTCCAATCCGAGGAATCTGGGCCTCGGCGCCGTGCAGCAACTGGGTTCGCAGCGGAAGAAGTCGGCTTCGGTCGGCCGCGCGAACGTGAAGGAGGCCTGACGTGGGGGTCGAAGAACTGGGTACGGACGCCGAAGGCAACGCCAAGGTGGCGGCGAAGCCCGGCAAGAGGGAAAGCGTCTTCCACCGGCTTTACGTGGGCACCGGCGCGTTCGACGTCGTCGGCAAGCGCAAGCGCTGGTACATCTTCTTCGCGGCCCTGGTGCTGGTGTGCCTCGCCTCGATGATCTTCCGCGGCTTCAACATCGGCATCGAGTTCGAGGGCGGCACGCAGATCCAGATGCCGGCCAACGGCATCCACGGCGTGATCACCGAGGACCAGGCCAAGCAGTCGTTCCAGAAGGCCCTCGGCCACCCGGCCGCGGAGACGCAGAAGGTCGGCACGGGTGCCGCGTCGACCATCCAGATCCGCACCGACACGCTGAACGCGGCCGACGTCGCCAAGCTCAAGCAGGGGCTGTTCCAGGATCTGGGCCCGAAGGGCACCAACGGCCAGCCCAGCGTCCAGGCGATCAGCGACAGCGCGGTGAGCGCGTCGTGGGGCGGGGAGATCTCGCAGAAGGCGCTGATCGCGCTCGCGGTGTTCCTCGTCGCGGTGGTCATCTTCCTGGCGATCTACTTCGACGCGCGGATGGCCGTGGCGGCGCTGGTCTCGCTGCTGCACGACATCCTGGTCACCGCGGGTGTGTACTCGCTGGTCGGCTTCGAGGTCACCCCGGCGACCGTGATCGGCCTGCTGACCATCCTCGGGTTCTCGCTCTACGACACGGTGGTGGTGTTCGACAAGGTCCGCGAGAACACCCGCGGCCTGCTCGGGCTGACCCGCCGCACGTACGCCGAGGCCGCGAACCTCGCGCTGAACCAGACCCTGATGCGGTCGTTCAACACGGCGTTCATCGCGCTGCTGCCGATCCTCGGCCTGCTGATCGTCGGGTACGTGCTGCTCGGCTCGGGCACGCTGCAGGACCTGGCGCTGGTGCAGCTCACCGGTACCCTCGTCGGCGTCCTGTCGTCGGTCGCCCTGGCCACGCCGCTGCTGGTCGACCTGAAGATGCGCGACCCGAAGTACGCGCAGCAGGCCGAGCGGGTCCGGCAGCGCCGGGTCAGCCAGGAGCGCAGGGCCGCGGGCGAGGACTTCGACGCCTCGGACGACGACGCGTTGGCGAAGGAACTGCGCAAGGAGAAGGCGTACGCGGCCGCGGCCGGCGTCCCCGCCCGGATTCAGAAGCAGCGCCCGGCCGGCAAGCCCGCAGGCAAGCGGAAGCGCTGACGTGCAGCTCGACGACGCTCTCGGCCTGATCGCCGAGGTGCCGGACTTCCCCGAGCCCGGCGTCCTGTTCCGCGACCTGAGCCCGCTGTTCGCGGACGCGGGTGCGTTCAAAGCGGTGACCGACGCGCTGGCGGGCACCCTCGACGACGGAGTCGAGGCGCTCGCCGGCGTGGAAGCCCGCGGCTTCCTCCTCGCCGCGGCCGTCGGGTACGCCCGCGGCCTCGGCGTGGTGCTGATCCGCAAGCCCGGCAAGCTGCCCCTGGTGGCGGGCCGCGTCGACTACGCCCTGGAGTACGGCACGGCGACGGTGGAGCTCCCGGCCGGCGTGGTCAAGCCGGGCCAGCGGATCGCGGTCCTCGACGACGTCCTGGCCACGGGCGGCACGGTCGCGGCCACGGGCAAGCTCCTGGAGGACGCGGGCGCGGTGGTCGACAGCGTGTCGGTCGTCCTGGAACTGGCCGCCCTGGGCGGCCGTCAGGTCCTCGGCGACCGGAAGGTCCACGCCCTGCAGGTCTGCTGACCCGTCACCCGCGTGATCCAGCCCGGAACTCACGTGATTGAAGCCGGAACTCGCGTGATTGAAGCCGGAACTCGCGAGTTCCGGCTTCAATC